>JALNYD010000210.1 GCA_023230025.1 Candidatus Cloacimonadota bacterium
CATCAGTAGGCAACCTCAGAAGGAATCTCTTTCTTCTTTCTGCGTAGATTCTTCAATTTCCATATCAAAACCTGGGTATCGAACATACGTTTTTCCTTGATTGAGCCATAGATCAGGAATAGAGCGAGAATAAAGAACACTATGTTTGACAACCACATGGACAGGAATGGATTCACAATCCCTTTATCGGCCAATTGCTCTCCCCCATTCAAGGCAACATAGTAGATCAGAAAAATGATGCTGGATACGCTGAACGCCATCCCAATCCCACTAGTTCTGGTCATTAGGCCAAGGGGGACGCCAATCATAATGAAGATGATAATCGCAAAGGACAGAGCGAACTTCTTGTGGTATTCAACCTTTAGTGCCCTTACGCTGCTCTCAAGCTCATTGACGCGACTTTCAGCCAATTGTTGCATCGAATACAACCGGCGTTGTTCGGTCTGGGCAGCGATTGGATCAGCCTGCAAGGAGCCGGCCTGGATTCTGCCTTGCAAATCAGCCAATTCCACGCGCTTGTCCTTTAGCTCTTTGCTTTGATTCCTGAGAGATTCTGTCAGTTGGCCATAGGTCATTTCTCGATCACTACGATATCCAGTTTCGAATATGTCAGTGCGGTTTCCCAGATCACGGACGTTGATGATGTATTGATCAAAGCTGCTGCTCTGATACTTACCTGGCTCTGTTTCATTACGTTGCTGCATTTCACCGTTTTCCAGAATGATCTGGAGCGCATTGCCACTGTTCATCTGAATCATTCTGCCAGTCTCGGCAAAGATAGTTCGGGGAAAACGACTGCTGCTACGGTCATAGATCAATACGTCACCAAGCACTTCCTCATCATTGCTGGCACACCAGATGGTATAATCCAGCAAGTTGTTGTATTCCTTTTCCTTGATAATGGTCATGGGCTTATAATAAGCGATCTTTAGCATGATGTTCTTGAGCTTGTGATTGGTATCTGGCAAAAACCAGTGGTTAAAATAGACCATGGTGGCAGTAAGCATCAGGCCAGCCAATAACAAGGGGCCTAACATTGAGTATATGTTTACTCCGCTGGATTTGATCGCGATTACTTCCCTATCCACACTCATTCTGCCAAAAGCAAGGATGGTGGCTACCAAAACCGCCATTGGAATGGATAAAGCCAGCATGTATGGCATGGATAAGGCAAATACTTCCATGACTATGCCAACTGGGAGCTTCTTTTCGATGATCATGTTCAAGAGGTCGATAATCCTGTCAGTCAATAGCACAAAAGTGACTACCAACAAGGAAATAAGAAAGGGAGCTATGTGTTCCTTCAGTATATATCGTTTTAAGATCATTGCTGTGGCTCCAGCATATCCAGAATGGTATCCTCGTCAATGATTTGCACCGAGCCCAATTGTTGAGCTTTGGCAAGCTTTGAACCGGGTTTCTCGCCCACGATCAGATAATCAAGATTCTTGCTTACGGAACTCAGGATTTTACCGCCTTTCAGCATTATCAAATCCTCGAGGTCTTTTCGGCTGTAATTCTGTAGGGAACCCGTGATCAGAAAGCTATGACCACTAAGGATTCCAGAGCTCGAAATACTCTGACTTTCAAAGGATAAGCCCAGGCTTTGAAGCATGGCGATCTCTTCCTGATTCTTTGGATTAGCAAAGTAGCTGATGATTGCCATCGCTATCTTTTCACCAACTTCAGGAACAGCACTCAACTGTTCTGACTCGGCTTGCATCAATGCTGTGATATCACCAAAGTGCCTGGCCAGGTTTCTCGCGGTGACAATTCCCACAAAGCGAATCCCAAGGGCATAAAGAAGACGCTCGAAAGCTCTGCCCTTTGATTCCTCAATAGCTGATTTTAGGTTCTCAATGGATTTCTCACCCAGGCGCTCCAGCTTTGACAACTCTGTGTAATCCAATCGGTAAATGTCACTTATCCGGTTTAGGATCCCCAGCCCCACCAAACGGGAGATAAGGGCTGAGCCCAATCCAGAAATATCCATTGCTTCACGCGAGGCAAAGTGCTCCAGACTACGGGTTAGCTGTGCCGGACAGTCCGAGGAGCTACAATACTCTATAGCGGCATCTTCTTCTCTGGATAGGGGGCTTCCGCATACTGGGCACTGAGTGGGTAAACCGACTGGTTTGGCATCTTGTCTGCGGTGCTTCAGATTGATAGAAAGTATCTTCGGAATGATTTCTCCGGATTTAACCAGTCTCACACGGTCATTCTCATGCAAATCCAGCCTTTGGATTTCGTCAAAGTTATGCAGGGTGGCTCGTGATACAGTTGATCCTGAGATGTGTACTGGATCGAGGATTGCTACAGGAGTAATGGCCCCAGTGCGCCCAACCTGATACTCTACACTTAAGAGTGTGGTCTCCTTTTCTTCTGGTTTAAACTTGTAAGCAATTGCCCATTTGGGGCTTTTTGCAGTAAAACCTAATCTCTTCTGAAGGGCAAAATCATTAACCTTAATCACAACGCCATCAATCTCATATTCGATGCTCTCGCGAGTGGCTTCATAGTGGTTGCAGAAGTTGCTTAGAGAGTCAAAGTCTCGCACACACTCCCGGTGCGTGGCAACTGGCAGGCCTTGTTCAACCAGGAAATCTAACAATCCCATTTGGGTGCTGAATGGCAGCATGCCCTCGCTGTAACCTATCGTATAAAAGAAGGCTCTAAGCTTGCGTTTTGCCAATTCCGCGATACTTTTGAGCTTGATTGATCCTGCTGCAGCATTGCGGGGATTGGCAAAGAGCTTTTCACCTTCTTGAGCGCGCTGATCATTGAGCTCTTGGAAATCATGTTTGGCGATATATATCTCACCGCGAATCTCTATCTCCTGAGTAAAGCCCAGATGATGCGGAACATCCTTGAGTGTGTTGAAATTGGCGCTTACATCCTCTCCCACATTGCCATCTCCACGAGTGCTGGCATATTGAAGTGCACCATTTTGATACATCAGATTGATCCCAAAGCCATCAATCTTCAGCTCCAGGCACAAGCCCGGCCGCTCATTCAACTCTATGGTAATCCTATCCCACCAAGCTTGAACCTCAGCCAGGGAATAGGCATTTTCAAGGCTTATCATGCGCTGCTTATGAGGAATGGTCTTCGCGTTCTCGGATAGGTCATTGCCCACTTGGTTCAAGATTGAATCTTCGGCTTCTAGATTCTTGAGTTCCTGAACCAGAAGATCATATTCAAAGTCACTGATCTCAGGCTCCGCTTTTGAATAATAGAGCTGATTGTGCCGCTTGATTTCCTTGCGTAGATAGTTGATCCGGCCTTGAGTATCTTGTTTCATAAAGTGTACATGTCCAATCTGCGATCCAGATAGGCGTTATTGCGCTCCGTAATGGCTTTGTTGAGGGCAAGATCGGGATCAATCTCAACTGTATAGATAGCTTCTTCAGTTTCGTTCATGCGCAAGAGGATTTCGCCCTTGCAGCCAACAATCTGGCTCATCCCGGTGAAGTACTCTTTCAGGTCAGCATTGACTTCGGTACCCGTACGATTTGCAGTGATTGAAAACACCCGATTCTCCAGGCTTCTGGTTTTCATCGCTTCCTGGCACCAGGGTAGCACCAGATTGGAGGGATGGCATAGTATCTGAGCTCCCAAAAGCCCAAGTGATCGGGCAGATTCGGGGAACTGCCAATCAAAGCAGATCATCAGACCAAGTTTTACGCCACCTTTCCCTGGAAACACCGCAAAGGGGCGATTGCCGGGACTAAAGAACAGCTTTTCCCGATTGAACAGGTGGATCTTTCTATAGATATAAAAGCTACCGTCCGGATTAACCAGTGCACAGCTATTGTAGTATTGATCTCCAGCACTTTCTGCAAAGCCATAGACGATGCTCATATTCCGTGCCCTGGCAAGATCCCGAAATCCATTGAAAATCCTTCCTTCGGGAATGCTTTCAGCAACCAGGGGAAGCTCGGATACATTGGAAAAGACGTATCCGCTGAGAGCAAGCTCCGGAAGCACTACCAAATCAGTATCAAGCTCTGATAGCATTGTCGAGATTCGGGCGAAGTTTTCCTCAGCCTTCAATAGCTGGGGACGATATTGTAATACTGATACTCGATAACTCATTTCTTGACCCTCATCAAAGGAGCGATGGCGCGCTCAAAAGCACCATGCACCTTGGTAATAGTCAAACCATAATTTGTGATAGGGACACCCCTGCGGTGACACTCCAGAATCCGCCGGTTCATTTCCATGGCATTGATCATGCAGCCACCGCAGTGAATACAGACTGCATAGTCCTCAAGGTTTTCAGGAAAGTCATGTCCGGCAAATGTATCGAACTCAAGTTCCTTTCCAGTGTATTCACGCAACCACCTGGGAAGTTTTACGCGCCCGATATCATCCTCTTGAACGTGGTGAGAACACGCTTCGGCGATCAACACTCGATCATTATCCTTGAGTTTATCAATGGCTTGAATCCCCGAAAGCAGAAGGTCCAGTTCTCCTTTATATCTGGCAAACAACACCGAAAAGGTCGTGAGCTCAATGTGTTCAGGTGTCTCTTGATTGACCTGAGCGATAGCCTGGGAATCCGTGATCACCATATCTGCTGGATCGCTCAGCATTGCCAGTGCATCCTTGAGTTCGGTTTCTTTGACCACGATCGCAATTGCGTCATGATCCAGGATATCCCGGATTGCTTGCACCTGCGGCAGGATAAGGCGACCTTTGGGTGCTGCACTATCGATGGGACACACCAGGATCACCCTTGATTTGCCCTTCAGCATGTCACCAAGGATAACCCGGTCTTCATTCAAATACTTCGGCGCCAGGCGAATAAGCTTTTCTTTCGCTTCTCTGATGCCATCATTGTTCTTAGCTGAAACAATGCAATAATCGATCTTATGAGCCAGGCAATAGTCAAGATTTGATGTTGCCGCAGTGCGGGTGTCGCTCTTGTTGAAGACCATTAAAGTGGGGATCTGCATCTCCTCGATTCGCTGCAGCAGATCGATTTCATGTTTATCAAAAGCACTGCCGTCGTTTACAAACAATACGATATCTGCCCGATACAGGATTTTGCGG
>JALNYD010000211.1 GCA_023230025.1 Candidatus Cloacimonadota bacterium
ACAGATTATGACTGGGACAATGAAACCGGCACCCTATCCGACGTATTCAATCAGGGCAAGGGCTATACTTATGGAGCTGATCTCCTGCTGCGTACCTACTGGCGCGGTCTGGAAGGCTTCGTTGGGCTTACATTGAGCAAAACCCAGCGTAAGATTGATAACATCAATATTGATCCCTATACCCAGCAGGCACAGAGCTTTTATCCCAAATATGACCGTTCCTATGCTGTGTCCGTAGTACAAACCTTCAATCTCAGCCAGTTTACTGGTAAACAGGTACTGGGTTCGGATATGAAAGTGGGGATCAATTTTTCCCTCAATTCCGGGCAACCCACTGATAAACCGGAGCGGATCTATTTTGATGGGGATGATTTTCAGATCATCTCTTCTTACAAGGATCGAGACCGCCTCCCCTCATACTGCCGCCTGGATCTGAGTACCAAATATGAATGGCAAAAATCCTGGGGTTCGATCGAGCCCTACTTTGAGATCATCAACGTGTTGAACCGGAAGAATGTAGGCTGGCGAACCTATACCATCGGTCCCGATGATAATGGTGATTTGGAGCTGCAAACCAGCGACAGCACGCAATTTCCTATGCTGCCCTTTATAGGAGTGAACGTAAAATGGTAAGATACATACTTGTCTGTCTTGTTGCCCTGTTGCTGCTTGCCGGCTGTGATAACTACACCTCCGGCCCCCGCTTTAAAGGTGATGTATATAGCATTGCCAGTATGATAATCTCCGGAAAAGCCATCACTACCGAGCATCCGGTATATATTACCCGCAGTGCGGATATCGATTCCTTTGATCCCATGAACATCTTCGTTACCGAAGCCGTGGTGGAAATCACCGACCTGGGCACAAATGAATCCTGGCTCTTAAGCCCAATGGTGGATATAGAGGAAATGAAGCTAAAGTGGGTGGACCCCGCCGAGCATATCATTCAGCCTTTGCATAGCTATCGGATTGAGGTGACCATTCCCGGATATGACAAAACCATCTCTGCCCAAACTACTGTGCCGCAGGCCGTAGAGGTCAATACTGACTATTTTGGACACAATGTGCAAGGCGAAGGATTCTCTGCTGATCCGGAGAATCCAAGCTACTTAGTATATGAAGAATCTGATCTTAGATACCCCTTGGGGATAAATACCTTTGCGGGGGCAGGCTCGCACAATGTGATGGTGGAAATGTTTTGTATGGAAGAGTTTAGCACCGATCTAGAGTTTACCACCACCATCATGGGTTCCAGCCATCCCACCGAAGATATGGAAGATGAGTATTACAGCAGCGGGGAAGGCATCCGCAGGATCAGTTTCCTGGCAAAAATGACTTCTTCAATTCAACCCGAATACACCGATAATTACATTGTGCTGAGGGATTACCGGCAGGCCTTCGTCTTCTATGGGAGATATAAAGTTACTGCCTATATCACGGATGATAATTACTACCGTTACAAGTATATGCCGGAAGGTTACCTGTATGGCGGAGTTCAGAACGCCCTGGGTTACTTTGGCTCCGCCTCAGGAACTGAATTCTATACCAGGGTGGTAAAGCAGGCTCCGTCTATTTGATTCCGTAGCGTTTGATCTTGCGGCAGAGCGTGGATTCAGTCATATTCAGCAGCTTTGCCGCAGTTTTTTGTTTGCCACCGGTTTTACGCAGGGCTTCAATAATACGCTCTTTATCAAGTTCTTTGATATTGTGATCAATGAGGCTACCGCTGAGATGTTGGTTACGTCTGAAAGCATCAACATTATCCAGAATATCGGCAGTCCACACCGGTACATAAAAGAGGATGAAAATGCGCTCAATGATGTTTTTGAGCTCGCGTACATTGCCGGGGAAGGCATAAGTAGAAAGCCTGTCGTAGAATGAATCATTGATCTGAGGAAGACGTTTGGTAGTCTCGCGGGCAAAATCCCTGGCAAAGCTTTCCACCAGAAGTGGGATATCTTCCATCCGGTTACGTAGGGGAGGCACCATAATTTCCAGGGTGTTGAGCCGGTGCAAGAGATCCATGCGTAATCGATTCTGCTTGAGTAAATCAATGGGATCACGATTGGTGGAGGAGATAATGCGGCAACGGATGGGCAGAGATTGAGTTTTACCTACCGGAGTGTAGCTTTTGGCATCCAGAGCGCTTAACAATTTATGCTGGAACTCATCGGGGATTTCTGAGATTTCGTCCAGGAACAAAGTGCCATCTACAGCTTGTTCAAAGTATCCTTTGCGCTCTTCAGAGATTCCTGTAAGCGGGCCGGCGACTGAGCCAAAAAATTCAATCTCAAATAGTGAGGGGGAGATTGCCGCGCAATTCACAGATATGAAGGGTGAGTTCTTTTGGGGAGAGCTATAATGGATCATTTGAGCCAATACTTCCTTTCCGGTTCCGCTTTCTCCTTGAATCAGCACATTGGCTTCTTTGTGCATGGCCGCTAATACGGCACTGTCTGTAACCCGCTTGGCGGCTTGTGATTCCCCGGTAAATCGGGCAGCCTGACGCCGGGTGACTTCGATCAACAGATTGTTGTATTTGGCACGCAGCGCTTTGGAATCTGCCATGATCTCGACCAGTTTCTGTTCTGTAACCTGACTGTGGCTATCCCGCAGTTTGGCGATGTATTCCTGGTTCAACTGATCCAATTGGCTCAACACTGCAAAACCGCGAACATAATCCTTACGCTGTTCATAAAAATAAGCGATTGAACGTGTAGTTCCCAGCAGGTGTTCAATCTTGTGGTGTTTTTTGTAAAAACGGGCAACTTCTTTCAACCGGCGGATGGCCTCATCCCATTGTTGCAATGCGATCATGGATAGTGCGATGTTTGAGCTGAGTTCGGCCTTCATGTCCTGGGTTCCTGTCTCCAGAATGGTTTTTTCAGCTTCCAGTTGATAATCAAGAGCTTGTTTGCTTTCTCCCAGAAAGTTCAGGGTGTTTGCCAGATTGTTGAAGATTTCATATTGTGTAATGGGTAGATTTGCGCCAGTGCTTTCCAAAGCTTCAAGACTCATTTTGTAGAAGAGCACCGAAGCCCGGTAGTCTTTCTGAAGGTTTTTCAAGATGCCGTAGTTGTAGTTGAGCCGGACTTTGTGTATGGGTAAACGAAGCTGGGAGATCAGATCCTGGGTCAGGGTAAAAAAACGTTCTGCCATTTCGAATTTGGACAGATGTGCGCAGACGTAGATGATCTCAATGCAGATATCCAGTGAGTGGGTGCTCAATTGGTTTTGGTTTGCCGCATCGTATGCGGCAATGAGATAATTTAAGGCTTGATCATACTGCCGGTTTTGGGATTGAACTTTGGCCACAGACCGTAGAATCAGCACTCTGCAATAAGGGTTTTCTATGCGTTCCAGACCGTCAATCAGTTGCTGCTCCAGTTCCCTGGTATTATGAAGGGTTCTGAATGCCATATGCAGGCGCAGGCTATCCATCAACAAGATGATGTCGGCAGGACTCTTTTTGGTGATCAAGGCAGCTGCTTCATCAGTATAAGTCTTCATGGTCTGGTTGTTTCCCAACCTGGCATGCAGCCCGATCAGGATATAAAGATTCAGAAAACTGCACTCAGGTAGATCCATCTGGTTGAGCTTCTTCTGATTTTCGACAGCCAGTTCAAGCCCGGCATCTAGTTTCAAAGTACTGAACAAAGCATGTGCTTTTGCTATGCGAATGGCAATCTGCTCTTCGGAGTTGAATCCACTGTTTTCTTCATCAATGGCCAGATAAATCAGAGGATCACGCGACATCAGTACAAGCTGGTGTAGCAATGCGGTGTAAGCATCAATAGACATAAACTTTGCTCCTTATTATTGCATTACCCTATATCCGAAGTCATTATTCATGTCAATAGGAAAATTGCATATTTGGATAATCCTTGCAACTGAATGTAGTTCAGGAACATCTATGTAGAATAAACTCAATGGGCAGATTATGCTATCACTTCTTAAGTAACAGCCAAATAAAAAAGGGGCAACCAATTGCGGAAGTCACGACCCCTACCGGTAACTCGATTACCGTAATGCTTTTGGCTACAAAATCTGCCAGAACCAGAAAGCTGGCACCAAAAACCAGACTGGACAGGAACACTTTCTTCTGAGTTCCAGGAATCAGCAAGCGGATGATGTGGGGAGTGATCAGGCCAACGAAACCAATGATGCCGGCATAGGACACCACAATACCAATCAGGATTGAGCTAAGCACAAAGATCTGTATTCTGGTACGGTGAACATCAATACCCACACTGGATGCATAATGATCAGAAGAGCTCATAATATCCAGAGCTCTGCTCTTTAGGAACAGCCAGGCTAAGATTGCCAGGGCAAGAATACTCAGACCCTGAAATAGCACCCATTCTGAATGGCTGAAGATGCGTCCCAGATTGCCCATCAGAGTGCTGAGTATGAGCACGGTATCTTCACGATTCAGATACATCAGCAAGGAAATCCCGCTGGAAAAGAACATTCCAACGATTACTCCTGCGATAATCAATCGACTGCGGTCAAAAATCCCGTGTTTCTGAGCTAATCGCCACACCAACAGCATAGTCAGAATAGCTCCAATGAATCCTCCCAATGGCATTAAGACCAGCAAGCCCAGACTGGCAAGCAAGATACTGCCAAAGGCAGCTCCGGATGATATGCCCAGGATGTATGGCTCTGCCAGAGGATTCGCCAGCATAAGCTGATACACTGAACCAATCCCAGCCAGGCTCATACCGGTGATTACAGTTAGCAGCAGACGGGGAAAGCGTACCTGCCAGAGTATATTCATATCTGGCTTGTCCCAAATCAAATAGAGCACACATATGCCCAGACTGATCAAGATGCCAAACAGGGGCAGAGCTTTTTGCATCGTCTTCATGGAGTGCTTGTCCGCCAATGTTCGTATATCTTTTCCAGAGCCATAATTCCCTCAATAATCCTGGGTCCGGCTCGTTGGATCAGATCGGGATCAATGCTATCCTCAAAGAAGATCATCGAATCCTGCAGCGCTGGAATCACCTGCCAACCTTTTCGGGAGAGGATATTGGG
>JALNYD010000212.1 GCA_023230025.1 Candidatus Cloacimonadota bacterium
CAGATATGCCCACCCACGCAAAATCACTGTATTCCAAATCGTCAAGCATTACACACGGTAAACTATCCTTTGTATGATTCTTCCAGATCTTTACCCTGTCGTCATGACTAAGGGCTGCATGCCGAAATACATCGTCAAGGAAATTGCCTGAGGGGATATGCTCTTCCATGGGGATCCAGTTTCCGCCTTTGGCCACAGGTTTTTTCGCTGTCTCCTTTCCCGCAGATTTATTGCCATCCTTCTGGGGTTTGCCATTCTTGTTGCTGGCATTTCCAGGTATGTTGGGATCATTCTTGGGCCTACCATCCAAGTCGAACTCCATGTTTGCGAAAATACTTGCAGGATCTGGTCGATCCGATGCTAAGGCTTGCTTGGCATGGTTGGTGATCCAATCCACGTAGTTCTTCACGGCTTGGACTCCCACCCCTTCAAGACCATCAATGGCAATGAAAGTTGTTCCAAGATTATGCAAGTAATCGATGTACTTACGAGAAGTGCTGTTCTGATATGGACAACTTACTTTTTTATCCACCTCAATAAACATTAGCAATGATTCTGGAATATTCGATTGGAAATGATCCCAATCAATATTCTTATACAATTGTGCTATCTCATCTTTTTCAATCCCCAATACTTCATGCATGAAATTAGCTTCATTGGCGGTGAGAACACTGTCTTGACCCATAAGAAACAATACATAGGTCAACACATCAAACAGGAAGTTTTCCCCCTGCTTTGCGCCTATTGCTAAGCAGATCCGATAGAATTGGCCAAACTCGTCTTGAAATTTTTTGATATTCATAATATTGATTCTCCTTGAGATTATTTTTGTTATGTGTCTAATGTTTGTGGATATGCCACATTATTGATCCCAGTATGATTGAAGTCATATGTTAGTGGCTGCTGCCACTGGTGATGATATCCAAAACCCACTGTTTCGCTTCTGGCGGATAGTGTTCCATATCCAGTATGAACTCCTGACCCGGGGAGGTGCTTTTCAGATAGGCGTAGTTATCATCTATGAACCAGCGGGCAATGTTTTCAGGGTTGTTCTCATTATGACAGCCTATACGTTTAGTAATGTCTTCGTGATAAAACCATGAAGGTAGTTTCCAAAGGCTAATCTTTATATCGTCGTTGGTAGATTCTTTTTTGCCTGTCTCAGTTTGATATTTGTTGTAATACTTGTTGTTGGTTTTAGGGTCCATTTCGGTGAGAGTGAGTTTTTCATTGTACTGTTTTATGGTGCCGTATCCTCTTATTCCCCTGGTGTCAAGTCCATCTATACATAGGTTTTGCCGGCCAATGAACAACACGTTAGGATTCCATTCAGGATGATGGCAGTGGGGATGGTACTTTGCCCACTTTGGCACAGTTGTCAATTCTACATCCTGATCAAGACTAATAATTCTATCGATCTGCAACCATCCCCAGATCTGGTGAAATCCCTGGCTATTGGGCTCATACTTTCTTTTCCCGTCCTTGTTGGTAACGTGATTGAACCAGCCAAAGAACAGGAAAATGTCACCTTCATCGACTCCCTTCTCATCATTACATAGGATCCTCGCAGCATTCTGGTCTGTTCCAAACAATCCTCTCCAACCATTAAGCCGGGCTCCAAATTCATTATCCAGAGGAAGTGAGTCTTCATAGAGGTCTGGATCAAAATGGGCGAATTTCGCTGGCGTTCCATTGATCTTTGGGGTCTTCCCCAGTTCCTTCAGCAATGAGCCCAGATTCACCCCCTGAGGGCTTAGGGCTTCATAGGGATAGGACTCTTCTTTCTCATCGATAATAGGGATCGGCAATGAAATCATCCGCCCATCTTCAAGAATCGGGCTTGGGAAACCTCCGTAGGTTCCGTCAAATCCCTTGCGACTCAGTATGATCTTCATATTGTCTCCTTGTTGTACGCGTTATCACATTATTTGTCCGTAAAGCAATAATATCTGTCAGGGCCCGGCTGCCACAGTGAAAGAACTGGTGCATAGGGGAGAGGTCGTGATCGCTGTTGGTGGTGGTGGAATCCCCATTTATCAGGAAGAAGACGGATCCTACGAAGGCGTTGATGCCGTGATCGACAAAGACTTTGCCAGTGCTCTCCTGGCGCTGAATATCGAAGCGGATCTGTTTGTGATCCTGACGGGAGTGGACAAAGTCTCCATAAACTTTGGCAAACCGGATCAACGAGACCTTGACACCATGACCGTTGCCGAAGCCCGTAAACATTATGAAGAAAAGCAATTCCCAGCTGGCAGCATGGGACCCAAGATCCTGGCCGCCATCGATTTCCTCGAGAAAGGCGGGAAAGAAGTGCTGATCACATCCATCGACCGGATCGTGGAAGCCTTTGAAGGTAAGACTGGTACCCGCATAACTCACTAATAATCAAACTTGTAAGATAGAAGTCCATACCTGAACGGTATGGACTTCTTCTTTTTGTCATGATAGTTTCAGGATTCTACCCAGTTGATTCTTTCCTATTCGAATTACGCTATCAATACGGAGTCATTACGCACTATATCCGTAATAGTAGCGTATTGTACAGGTGATGGCAATCTCAGTGATCATTCAGGACTCCTGCAACGAACTTAAAACCAATCGTTTAAGTGTTCGAGCTGTTGCTGAATCTTCACATTTCCACCCGATGATCTTATCTCATAACCTGCCTGTTAAAATTGTTGTTCATCTTACAAGGATCAATTTTTTAATTCCGCTATATTGCTGAGACTGGATGCGAACTATATACACACCAGATGGTTGCAGGGTCCCCAGAGTATCGAACCCATCCCATGATACTTGATGCTCACCTGATTTTTGAGCTTGATTTACCAGTGTGGTGATATGTTGCCCCTTAAGGTTGAACACATCAGCTTTCACAGAACTCTCTTTGGGTAGATTGTAAGAGATTATCGTGCTTTGGCGGAATGGATTAGGATAGTTTTTCACGGAGATTACAGATGCTGGTGTTGGAAGAAGGTTGTCGCTATTTTCCACAATACCATTGGTGTTAAAGACAAATACTCCAGTTCCACCGGTCGTGATCCACACATTGTCATTCCCGTCGATAAATAGTCTTGTCAAGTACACATCACTGAGGGGAGAATTAGTATGATTCCAAGATGACCAACTGGTGCCATCAAACATTACTACTTTGTATGTGGAATAGTTATGAGAAATCATCCAAATCCGGTTTGCTGAGTCTATCTCCAGATTGGATAACTTATAGATCATGGGGGTATTCTGGCTGTTCCAATGCGTCCAGGTGCTGCCATCGAATTTACTCAAGTTATCCTGAGTTGCAATCCACAAATTGCCAAAACTATCGATATCGATTTCATTGACGGAGTTTGCTGGAATGCCTGAATTCGCAGTATTGAAATAGCTCCAGAGAACCCCATTGAAATAAAGAAGACCGTTATCAGTAGTGCCTACCCAAAGGTTCCCATATAGATCTTGTTTCAGACAGGTTGGTGCGCTGGTAAGTGGAGAATTATTGGAATCAAAGATTACGTTCGTACCATTCAGGCGTTTTACCAGTCGTTGAGGTCCTCCAATCCAGAGATTATCTTGGTTGTCAGTGGTTAGTAGAGAAATATCACTATCTAGCAAGCCAAAATCGACAGCATTGTGCGTAACAAAACTGGTGCCATCCCAACATAAAAAACCATAATCTGAATCAATCCACACATTGTGATCTGAGTCTACAGCTATCTTTGATACATCAATAAGATTCGGTATGTTGAGGAAATCCCATGATTGCCAGGAGCCATTTGCATTAAGAGCCAATCCGTATTCCGATCCAACCCACTTCCTGCCCAAGTCGTCAATCAGAACGCAGTTAACATCGGGATCGACAATCCCGGTTTGACTGACGGTATGGAACGACATCGTGTTACCGCTTAATTTAACAATGCCTCTTAATGGCACAGAAATCCAAGCATTGCCAGATTGGTCTGTAATAACGTTACTTAAGAAATCAATAGGAAGAGCAGAGTTCCAAGTATTCCAGATCGTCCAGTTAATGCCATCAAACCTAACCAGCCCCACAGGTTCTTCACAAATTATCCAGATGTTTCCACTAATGTCAATATCTATTTGATCCACAGTGACATCAGGCAGAGCCGAGTTGTCTGGATTATAGTATGTCCATTGGTTTCCATCAAATCTGGCTAAGCCGTTATTCCCAGTACCGAACCATCTGTTACCCTGTTGATCTTTTTTCATGCACAGGATCATTTCTTGATTCAATTGAGTGAAAACACCAGAACTTGCCAGATACAATCCCATATAAGTACCCAACCAGACATTGCCACTATTGTCGATGTCCAGACAGTTCAGATAATCTGTGGGGATACTGGAATTACTGGTAGTCCATGAATTCCAGGAGTTGTTGGAAAGCTTACCCAAACCATTATCAGTGGCGATCCACACGTTGCTGTATGCATCGAATGCAATGTCATTGATATCGTTACTGGGAATGGCAGAGTTAGCTGTATTCCATGAAACCCAAGTCGCCCCGTCGAATCTGAAAAGTCCGAAATTAGTTCCGATCCACTTTCTACCTTGTGTATCAATTCTTATACAGCCAACATAATTTGGAGTAAAATCTGAAGTTAGTTTATTAAAATGTGTTCTTACTCCAGTTATGGTATTGAATTTCACTAAACCTCCCCATCCCCCAAACCAGATGTTATCTCCTTCCAATGCCGAGCAGTCTGCCCATGGTTGAGAGCTGAGATTCAGCCATTGTTCTGCTCTGGCTGCGCCTAAAGTGCATAGGATAATGACAATAAGTAATAATGTGCGATTCTTCATTTTGTACTCCGTATGAAATGATTATCTAGGATAATCACAAACTATCATAGTATTACAGAATGTCAAGCATATTCTTGAAATTCACATCCCCCCGTTTTTCAAACATGGAATGAGAAGCTGGTTTCCTTCGTGCCATTTTCCCTTGTATGGGTTGATATTGAATCTGGTAACTATGCTGAAGCATTTTGACACAAGCTCCGTAAGTCT
>JALNYD010000213.1 GCA_023230025.1 Candidatus Cloacimonadota bacterium
ACCCAAAGCTGCAAGTAGTGACACAAGGGTAAAATGAGGATAAGGCTTTGATTGGTGGCGAGATACGATGGACTGGCTTTGGAAATGTCCAAGCGCCTTTTTGGACGTTTTTGGACTGTTTGCTGACACTATTACTGCAAATTAGCGAGGCGTTTGGACAGGCTTTGGAAAGAGCAGTTGGAAAAACCGAACTTTGAAATTAGAAAAAGCGCAATTGAAGTGCGATTGTGCCGATCAGGAAAGCTCCGTAATTCCAATCCGAGTCTAAAACAAGAACCGGGTAGTCTATATTAAATGGTTGGAGGACAATCTGTTGCCTGTTATGGTCGATTTGCACCTTCTTGATGGTGAGACCATCGTCAGTCCTTACAACTGCAATTTTGCCATCCGCATTTTCCCAGCTCTGATCGCTCTTGATGACCACAATATCCTGATGCTGGATTACGGGCTCCATACTCTGTCCATTTACTTGAAAGACAGTGTATTGCTTGGGACTGCCAAGCAGGAATGAGAGTGGCAACTGTATCTGACCTATCTGACTCCACTCATCCCTGATCTCTATCGGAGGTCCGGCAGCGATCTCTCCCACTATGGGAAAAGTGATAGATCTAGATGGATCGAAGTCCTGATCGGTGATGGGATGCAGGATTGGTGAGATTATTGTTGGGTTTGTATTGGTTTGATTTGTAGGTGCCTGAATGGATTGGACGAGCTCTTGAAACTCATCCTTAGCATACATTGAGCCACTTCCGGTAAAGAGCCAGTGGAGGTTGATCTTGTCCTTAGAGAGGGCTTCCAGGAACTCAGGATCGGGATATCTCTCGTTTAGTTTATATCTGGAGAGGGAAGAACGGGAGATGCCATACTTATTGGCAAACTGGTAATCCTTGAGTCGCATGGCCTTGATCACCAAGCTAAGGCGTTGTCCGATAGTCGGTTTATTCATTGTAAACTCCATTTAGAAACTTTGCCATTGACTATATCCTTATGGCTGCAAGTTTGGTTTCTGATGCCATTCTGCTGCAGAGCAGTTTGGAGTCAATACTAAAGTACATATTGTGACCCATGTAGATTATAAAGTATTGCTGGAGAATGCGTAAGAAAGCTGGCAAATTCGCAGAAAGGACTTCCCAAGGTTCTGCGCTTGTGGTTCTTAGCACCCTACTAATATATAAGAGAGGTGTAGCATGACTACCAAGAAACGCAGCAAATCGGAAGTGCAGAAACGGGTGAATCAGGGCAATGTCCAAGCGGGTACCCCTGTCCAAGCGGGGGTAGGAATGAGGCCTAACTCATTGATAACTATGGTGAGAGGCCAAAATGTCCAAGCGCTTGACCGCATTTTTCAGGATTTCAGACTGAAATGTCCAAGTGGGTCGCATTTTTTAAAGGATTTGGACATGGACATTCAAGTCGATTTAATCTGGTTACCCATAGACAGGGTGGCCTTACTGCTGAACAAGAACTTAAAGACGATCAGACGGATGGTGGATGCCGGGAAGCTAACCGCGCTCAAGCATCAGATACCCACCAAGAACGGTGCCACGATCAAGACCTTTGTACTGGCAACGGAAGAGATCATCCAAGCTGAGTATGATCGGTTCAGAGACAGTCTGCGTAAACCGGATCTCTACTTTGAGGAACTGATCGAACTGGGAGTGCATAGCTATCCCAGTGTCTTCCTGGTCTATTATGAGAATGGCAACATCCTTGCTGCTAATGCAAGCGATAAATCGGGAGGTTCAGATGTTTCCCTATAGTGGCAGACCAACTGAGGAGTTTCTGAGAGAATATCGCAGGAAGCTGAACGAACTGCAAGAGCTGATGGAAAGCCAGGGACTGAAGCTGCAGATCAAGGATGGTGGCAGATGCATAGTGCTTCCGGAGTTGAAGACCGGATTGGGTAAACCTGGAGAAGGCAGCAATGATAGCTCGGATAACGGCTTCATGCTTGCCTACAGCCAGCAGTACAATGCCAAGGCAAATGCTTCAGAGGACAATCTGGAAGCCGAGACAGTCTATGAGACCTATAATGACTTTATGGAGTTCGAACGCAAACTCACACTGATCCATGAAGCCAGAGATAATGGTGTGGTGATCGACTTCGGCAGTGAATTTCTCGATCTGTCTCCGATAGAAGAGGAACGACTGCTATACAAGGATGAGGCTCAGCTCTATGGCAGGTTCTGCCAGGAAGTGATCCGCAGGCTTTATGGAGCAGAGTCCAAAGTCCTAGCCTGGAAACGAATCACCAGTGACTATAACGGCAAGCGGCTGGTTCCGGAGTTGTATAACCTCAAAGGGCCCAGAAAAGAGAGAGCGCTGCGGGAGTGGCTACGGGTCTATCATGAGACCAATCTGGATATGTATGCCTTGATCCACAAGAGTAAGGGCAAATACAAAGAACGCAAGATCAGCTATCAGGAACAGCAATACCTGTTACACTTGCTTCTCAATCCTAATCGCATCAAGATCGGCTCTGCCATCACCAACCTCAAACAGATGAGCAAAAACGGAGTGATTGAATCCCAGACCAATGAACGCACGCTCAGACGTTGGTGCGAGGAATGGGCAGCCAGACATCCGGCAGAGTGGCATCAGGCCAGAGATGGCAGCAAGTTTGTCTCTGAGAATGTCATTAAGAGCATTATGAGAGATGATAGCACTCTGCAGGTAGGACAGGTCTGGGTGGCGGATGGACATACCTTATCCTTCGATATCCTCAATCCTCAGACCGGAAGAGCCCAACGCATGACCATGATTATGGTGATGGACTGGGCAAGCAGGTACCCGGTGGGAGCTTCACTTGCCTTTACTGAAGATAGCCAGCATATCCTTACTGCCTTCCGCAACGGCTTCATCAACTGCGCTCAGATCGCTGATAACAATAGCGGAACCATGGCAGTGCTGCCCAAGTATGTCTATCTGGATAACGGCAAGGCCTTCCGGGCTAAGCTCTTTCATGAGAGATGGGAAGAGCATGACCTGAACAAGGAGCTGGGCGGTATCTTCCCCCGGCTCAATATTGGAGTGAGATTCGCGGAGAGTTACAATGCTAAAGCCAAGATCATCGAACGCTTCTTCAAGACCTTCCAAGAACAGTTTGAGCGGTTCATCACCACCTTCAGAGGAGCATCGATAGACGATAAACCATCCGTCCTGCATCGAAACGAGGTCTGGGCTAAGAAGCTCTATGCCGGTAAGCCACCTACCATAGAAGAGACGATGCAGATGATTGCTTTCTATGTGAGATTCTGCTATGGTGAGACACCGCATACCTCACTCAACAGACGCACTCCGTATGAAGTTTTCAGTGCTGCCAGGATAGCTGAGAGTCACCAAATAGAGATATCGAAGCTAAACTTCCTAATGATGGCGATGGAGCGCAAGAATATCAGAGCGGAAGGCATCAGGTTGGATAAGAAGGTCTACTGGCATCGGGAACTAGTGAATCACGTGGGACAACCTTGTATTATCAGGTTCGACTACAGCGATGCCAGATGGATAGTGGTCTATGACAAGAACGATGTCTTCATCTGCCAGGCAGCGCTAAGAAAGACGCAGCATCCTTTCATCGAGGTCTCGATGGATCAGGCAGTCTCGCATAAGGAACTGAACAAGGAATACAAAGAGATCAAGGGCCTCAGGCGAGAGAAAGAACGCAGTACCAAGAAGTGGGTGGTGAACTCACAGAAAGCAGTCGATGCCCTGCTCAAGAACTCCCATGCCAAGCAAGAGAAGCTTGAGGATCAAAGTGCCAGAGCACTCTTTAGCAGTCCTCCCATGCTGGAAGCACCTCCCAAGGATAGCGATGAGATCATCGAGGAGATGACCAGAAAGGTGATGATGAAACTGCCGAAGCATCTGGATATGCTGAGTCCGGAAGAACAGGAACAGCTTGATCCCAAGGAGAAAGAGAGATTGGCAGAGCAGGAGAGGGATAGGATAATCCTCAAAGAAATCAAAGAATCATTTGACCGCATCGGGCTAGAATATAAGTCAGGTGACGGTAAACCACCCTTGGAGTTCGCAATAGGCTTCAGTCAAACGGCCAGAGAGTACTACAAAGCTCAACAACGAGCTCAAGCCGAACATGAAGCATCAGAGCAAGATGGAACTGCGACTTCGACGACGGATGAAGCAAGTATAAAAGTTGAAGATAACCATCAAGAGGATGTTTACCTCGAGAATACTGTATCACCTGATGAAACATCAGATCAAGACGCACCAACGAATCAGCAGACTCCCTTCGGGCATCTCTCCAGAGATGAATTTCTCAAACGCATAGGAATATTCAATTAGGAGGCAGCCATGAAACAGGGAACACTAGTTAGGACACAGAATGTAATCGCTGCCGATAAATGCATAGAATACCTGCAAACACGACCCAAGCTGGAGATGGTGGGACTTGGACTCCTGTATGGCAGACCGGGACTGGGAAAGACCACCTATGCTAGCAGGATAGCCTTCAGCCAGGGCTATCTCTATCTCAGGATGGAAGCAACTACTACACCCAAGGCATTCGCTTCGAAGCTTCTCTTAGCATTGTACAAGAGGTTCGGTATGGGCGAGTACATACCATACGGTACTGCCAATGACCTCTTTATAATGTGTTTATCGCTCCTGGAAGATCACCCAGATACGATCATCGTGGTTGATGAGATAGACTATGCCTTTCGACATCCCCAACTTCTGGGTGCGATCAGGGATATCGTGGATGAGACCACCGCAATCGTGATCCTGATTGGGATGCAGAATGCCAAAGACAGACTCAACCAAATCAATGAATATTACTTCGATAGATGCAACTTCTTCTATGAGTTCCAGGAACTGACCAAGAAGGACATCGCCCAGTTGTGTAGTGAGGTATTGGAAATCAAGTTCAATCCAGATATTGTCGACTATGTCCACTTCCACTCCTGCGGTAACGTCCGTAAAGCCATGAAGCTTATCCACTCAGTAGAAGAGATAGGTAGATACAAAAACCTCGAAGTAGTGTCCCAAGCAGATCTGAATGA
>JALNYD010000215.1 GCA_023230025.1 Candidatus Cloacimonadota bacterium
GGAAGGGAGTATGGAGTTCAAAGAGCCTTTTCATGTTTTTGAACTGACCACTTGTTGCGGGGCTCTTTGGACTTCATGTTATCCTTCTTGCTTCTTGCTGTTCTGCTGTTTGAAGTCCAAGCCGGCTACATCAATGGTCGTAAATGCATCGCTTTTCGAGCCGGCTTGAACTCCAAATGGAAGGGAGTATGGAGTTCAAAGAGCCTTTTCATGTTTTTGAACTGACCACTTGTTGCGGGGCTCTTTGGACTTCATGTTATCCTTACTGCTTCTTGCTGTTCTGCTGTTTGAAGTCCAAGCCGGCTTTGAGATGGCGAAAACTGCGTGGCTTTCCTTGCCGGCTTGAACTCCAAACTCGAGATCATGATGCATAGCTCCTTGGTGCTGATCTTCTTTTCTTTCCGAAAGAAAAGAAGCAAAAGAAAACCTGTTTCCCGTGGATGACGCATAGCCACCTACGCTCCCTTGCTGCGCTGGGGGGAGCTGCGGTGGCCATGCTTAACTGATTTCTTATTTTGTACATTTTATTAAGGTAAAAAGGTAAGAAACCTAGAATTTAAGGGACAGCCCTGCAGAGCCGGAAGCCGATGCTGCCGAAGCTGCTGTACGGGCTGTAGTTGCTCCGAAACGCAACCCGGCAGCCATAGGCACTACTGTACCAGTAACCGCCCCGCGCCACACGGCTCGACCCGCTCGCAAGACCGGTCGGATTGCTGCTGGGACTGCTGCTGTAATAGCTACTGCTATACCAATCCCAACACCATTCAAAAACATTACCACTCATGTCATAAAGACCCAAACCATTGGGTGCTTTTGTACCAACAGGTTTAGTGCCATTGGGTGAGTTGTTGCCAACATACCAAGCCACGGCATTGAGGTCATCTGAGCCACTATAAAGATAATCCGGAGTGTTCGTGGCTCCCCTGGCTGCATATTCCCACTCTGCCTCTGTGGGTAAACGATAACCATTCGCACTCCAATTGCAGATCGCAGCATTCCAAGTGCTGTTGTTTGATGTCGGGACAGAGCCCCAATTGGCTGGATTGGTGGAGCCGGAGATACTATAGACCGGCGTAAGCCCCTCTGCCATACTGCGTAGATTGCAATACTTCAGGATAGCATACCAGGAAACATAATAGGCAGGATAATCATCCCCAAGACCATAGTTACTCGTCCAGCTTGGCCTAGGTTGCATATACTGGGAGTATTCTGCCTGTGTTACTTCATACGTGCCAATAAAAAAGGAATTCAAGGTAACGGTGTGGGTAGGAAGTTCATCGCTATCACCGGAACCTGTGGTTCTGCCCATGGTGAAAGTGCCGCCAGGGACATAGACAAAATCTTGGGGCACAGGTGGGCTTTGCCCATCATCGGCAATCACCTTAAAGCGCACGTTTTCATAGATCACATCAGGATGCTCTACCAGCACATCCCAGACGATGTGTTTGCCATTCCCGGGGCTGATATTGGCTCCGATATCTCCCGTTATGAGGGTGATCGGTAAGTTCCAGGAAATGCCATTATCATTGGATGCCTGCACACTGATCGTAACTGGCATAAAATGCGACAAGTTGTAGTAAATATCCACTTTCTTTGAGGCATCAGTGCGTTGCGAAGCTGTAACAGATGGAACCTGGGGTGTAGCAAACAGCAGACTGATTGTGCAGAGCAGTACGCAGCAGATTATTATGTTTTTCATTCTCTCCTCCCTTAATATCCCACTGCCACTACCACGTAGAAGCAGCTATTCAGATCAGTTATGTTGTTATCGTTATAGGTCAAGGCACTGGTTTGGCCAATCAGGGTCATGTCTGCAAGAGCCTGATTGGGGGTTTCGGCGCGATATACTTTATATAAAGAGGCGTTATGAGATGGCTGCCAGCTTAGCTGGACGCTTTGGCTTTGTGTCTGGATTTCCAGATTCTGCACAGCCTGCAAGACGGGCTGGGAGAAGAGCTCATTTGAGTATTCACTTTCCAAACCGGAGGCATCAACCGTGCTGATGGACAGATAGTAGATATCTTCGTTGTTTAAGCCATTTAGGGTGTATTGGTTCACTTTGCCTACATAAACCGGGCTGTCGCTTCCCGCCACGTTTGCCGTCCCGGAATATGGTGCTCCGCTCTGCAAGCCATAATGGATCTTATAGCCGATAACTCCGGGATTGTCCGCTTCTTCCCAGGTGAGCCGCAAGGCTCTGTGTTCCGGTTGTGCTGTCAGTAATACCGGAGCGGGGGGTGGAATATCCTGGTATTGAGGCAAAGATAAGGCGCTGCTGGAAAATCCCTGCACAGAATTTGCCGAGACCACTATGGGTAAGGCCACACTATCGGACTGGACACTGAAGCTTATACTCCCACCCTGCACCGGAATCTGGATGCCAGGCAGGTTCGGATCGGCATCTGCACTCGTGATAGTGCCGCGATTTGCGCTAACGGTATAAAGAGTGGCTTCGGCTACTACGCTGCCATCGTTGTTGTATAGGATATCAGAGTTTATCTGTGCTGTGGAGCTGCCATCTGCCAGCAGACTATCGGGATCGGCACTAAGGCCAAAGCTGCCCTGTGGCAATCTGGGTGCCAAGGTGTATCTGGAGAAATGGGGAATGGTGGCGCTCACATAAGATGAATCCGCTACCACCACAGAGGGCAGATAGTTCCATTGACCACCGGCGTCTTCCCAATACATACCCAGGTTCTGGACATCTATCCCAATTACATCTTCCGGGCGATAGACTATCTTCAACAAGGGCGCCTCGTTCCAATCACTTGCAGAGCTTTCAAAGCTATGGAATCCACCGATGCCGTAACGCAAGCCAAGCGCTTCTTCTCTGGTCTTACGCAGACTGCGGTTATAGCTGGTGATGGCTTCTTTTTGCTCGTTCGTTAGGCGCGGATCCTCCGGTTCGTCCGCCCATTCCCAAAAGCGGTAACCCACGGAATCTACAGCAGCGGGGATGGAATTGGCTGTAAGGGTGAGGTTTGAGCCAAGATCGTTCAAAAGCTCCACTTGCGAATCCCTGGTCAAGCCCGTCCAGCCAAAGAACTTATGCTTCAGATGAGCTCTGATCACGGTACTTAGTTCCTGCCAGATATTGCCTTCGGTAAGTCTGTCCCAGATTCCCGTGATCAGTTCCGGAAACGTTACACCTGGCTGGGGAGGATTCGCCATTTCGGTTTGCAGATAGGGGTAGCCCTTTACCCAATAACCACTTGCCAGATCATAAGACCGGGAATTAGTAGCTTCCAAGCCTCCACCAAGCTTGATTACAAGAGCTGGGACTACAGGAAGGGGAAATTCCAGATCGAGATCTATCTCGTAGGAAGATTTATCCTCACAGGATGTTGCATAGCCCACTTTTACCGGCAAATCTCTGTTCTGCTCCGTATAAATCGTGCTGAGGAAAGAGCTGAAATCCTGGCTAAAGGTGGTGTTGTTTGCCGCAAGACTTACTGCGGAGGAACCGATGTTCCACATTTTCTGGGGAGTTTGGCTTGCATTGAAAAGCAGATTGCGGACGGCATTGTCATCTATGCCTAGTGATACTGAGTAAGCCTGGGTAGCGCTGGGAAGATTGTATAGGTTTAGTGAACTAATATTCGATTCCATGGTACTGGATAGTTCCAGATATTGCCAGGAGTTGTTTTGCCATTGTCCCATGACTTCAAAACTTACTCCCATACTGTTATTGAGATTCAGAAACTTGAGTTTTTGCGGGTAAAAGAATGACGCTTGTACTCCCTGCGCCGGAACGATCTTTGGGCCAAAACCTGATGAAGCATTGAACGCACCACCAAGATTGAGCCGACGCTGGATCATGCCATTGGCATAAGCCTTTTTACTGCCACCAAGATGTGCCGACGTGCCCAAACTCGCGCCCATACCCATCCCCAAGGGTAAGCCACTTAAAAGATCGGTCGAAAAGCTGATATTGCCTTCGATGTCCAAGCCGGTCTCATCCGCAACGCGGGCTATACCAAGGCCGTTGTTGGCATTATTAGCTATTAGTACCTGAACTATCCATGAAAGAAAACTAACCACCGTCTGCCCACCTTGAATAGGCCCCGTGGCATAGATAAGAGAAGGCTCAGCAAAAAGGTAATAGGCAAGCAGCGCTTCCAAGCCGTCCATCTGATCCAAGTCAAATTCATACTCTCGCTCATAGGGGAAGCTGGCCTGCACTGATGCACTGGGAGTGCCAATATCGATTAATGTGGGAGGCCCTAAGCTAACCTCTGCTCCTACGAATAAATCATCTCTGCGATTGATCCTGAAAGCAGACCACTCGGGGTCGGAACTGAGACCCTGAAGATCAAGCGATATCATTGCTCCCGAGCCGCCTCCGGCAAAACCTGTGGCTGTGGCTACAACACCTGTAACACCTGCTCCGGCTTTTGCGTAGATCCGATAGCCCCAATTGGCTGTGTATTCATAAGGAATTACTTCACAGCTAACGCTTTGCCTGTTTTCTGGCGCGATTAACTGCCCGTCTGCGTACATTACCGAAAAGCTCTCTGTGCTTCCGGGATTGCCGCTACCTACCATTGAGGATGGTATCGGTATCGCAAACACCCCGGCATTCTGGATATGCACCAAACTACTTAAAAACTGGAAAGGGAGCACCCTGGTCTGACAGGTGATCTGGTTGCCCTGCGCGTCTTCAGCTATGAGCTCAGTATTCATAATGGGTAGCCAATTGCCGTTTAGCTCACCCTCCACCACAAACCACGCATAACCATAGCCACCTTCGGGTATCTGCAAGGGGCTGGGATTGGGAGCTTGCGATACAGGGACAATCCGGTAAGCAGAGTAACTGTCTAAGATTGTGTTGATAGTTACCGAATTGGATATCCCGTAGTTAGGCCCCATGTTGGTATTGATTGTAATCGGATCAGATATACCATATCCTATTGCCCGTGGAATGTCTTCCG
>JALNYD010000214.1 GCA_023230025.1 Candidatus Cloacimonadota bacterium
TAGATTTTTCCGGATACTGATTATAAAGAGTCACCGAAAATTGCAAATCGGGTCACTGTAAATTGCATGTTGATTTTAGAATATATATTACGAAGCAGTGCTCTCAGGACATTATCTATCTTTGGTTATTAAATTCCTTTATGTCATATGCCAACTCATGTACTATGATATAAGTTTCTTGCAATAGAGATACCAAAGGAACGCAAGATTTATGTATTGCTCCTGAATTTTTCGCTCGCAAGAAAGAAATAATGAAGTATCCTGTATTATAGAGAGTATAATGTCTAGAGAGAAGATGTATGATCTGATTTATTTATGCTGCTCTCCATGTAAAATAAAAGATAGATACAATTCTCTGTAATAATGATGTTTGGGGGTAACCATGAGCCAAAAAATGTTGCAAAAGGTACTCACTACCTCGAGTTGGGGAAACACTCTGCTCTTGGATATGATCGATAGCGAGGCATAGTATGAAGATAATTAAACTCCCTATCATACTCGGATTAATGACTCTTCTGACCACGCCTGCTTGGACGACCAACAAGTGGGCTGCATTTAGAATAGAAACAGATCCTCAAGGAGCTACAGTTACAGTAATTGGGACCAATCAGTATCTTGGAACCACCCCTACTGAATCTCATGCAATTACAATTGATCAGCAACTTGGATACTATGGATACACAATGGGCAAGTGGTATGATCTTATAATACATAAAGCCGGATACTATGATCAAGTGCGTAGAATATTTGTCCCATTCAACGAAAGATATGAGGATTATGCTCTTAAACGGCCTCAAGTGTTCAAATTCGTGTTACAGCCCATAACGATGTTCTTTGTGCCACCACCATCATTTCATTTCCCCTATGTGCCACCATCAAACTGGAATCCGTTTTATACATCTAACATCGATGTAAGCAGTGATCCATCAAATGCGTCGGTTTATATTGATGATGAGTATTGCGGGCAAACTCCTTGCTCAGTAGAACTAATTTGGGATAATTACTCATACAAGAAAAAAACTTTGAGAGTTGAAAAAACAGGGTACAAGATGCAGCAACGCGTTCTTGAATCATTTGAGCATAGAGTACATATAGTCATGCAACCAAACAATCGGAGAGGATACTGAAGACATAATCAGGAGGGAAATGTAAAATCGGGTATCTGGTGTGACTTGGAAATATAGCATAGTATATGGATACTGCAAATCTTTATGCCATGCCGCAACTATCTCCAGCATAATAGAAATACTATATGGTGTCAAGCAAAGAGAACGGGGTTCCAGAACGAGATCGATAAAATTACTGCTAATGTAAGGGTAGAAGGATTTAGGATCAGGCAGTATGTTGTCCACGATCTCTTTCTGGATAACAAAATCACTCTCTGAATCTGTAGTAAACGGAAGCTGCCCGGTGAGCATTTCAAACAGGACAATTCCTAAGGAGTAGATGTCGGTTCTGCAATCCACTTCTTTGGGAGTGACAATTTGCTCTGGAGACATATAGTAGATAGTTCCAACTTTCATCCCCGTCTTGGTAAGATGGCATCACTCACGATTCTGGCGATACCAAAATCCATGATCTTGACGTTATCCTGTTGATCAACCATGATGTTACCCGGTTTTATATCACGGTGGATGATGCTCTTACTATGAGCATAAGATAGTGCCTGGGCTATCTGCTGAAAGAATTTCATGGCTCGAGCTTCCGGAATGGGACCTATGCTAGCGATGAGGTCACGCAAGGTCTGACCTTCAGCATACTCCATCACCATATAATATTCATTGTCGTGAATGAAAAAGTTATACAGCGCTACGATATTCGGATGGATCAGTTTTGCTTGAATCCGCGCTTCGTTTATGAAACGCTCAGAGAAGTGCGCATCTCCGGTCAGTTGTGGATTCAAGCGTTTGATTGCCACCTGTCTGCCCAAAAGCTGCTCTTCAGCGAGATATATCTCTCCCATCCCGCCTGAGCCGATCAGGCTCTTGATCTGATAAGCATTGATGATCTTTCCAGGTTCTATCCGCATAGATATGACTCCCTTAATTATGTCTGGGGCAGGATTATCCGTTATGTGTTTTTTGTCAAGTCCACCCATGAATCATCAATGTGTTTTATCTCTCATCGCTATTCTGCATGTCCATGATCGACTAAGATATAAGCAGAGCCCCAAAAGATTTCATTTCTCACTTCCGCAGTAATGACAAATATGCCTGTGTCTTTGCCGAAAATAACTGCCCAATTGGAAACTGCTGAATTCTCTCCTTGGCTTACACCTCTGAATCGGTGTATGCCATCATATTGATCAATAATCTGTACGGGTTTCACAATATCCTGATTTTGGGGCAGGTCATTAATTGCTTCCACATACATCAACCTTGAAGGAGTTTTTAGCACTCTACCTATAGCATCATGCCAGTAATCATCTAATCGGGCTTGTGTAAAGTATGAACTACTCCACCAGACATCACAACGGTAAAGAGGACGCGTATCTTTGGGTGAATATACTTCTTTTGTGGGAACCAGATCTCCCAATCTGATATCTTTTTCGGTAGAGTAGATGAGATGTTTTATATGATAAGTTCCATCACTATCATATCCAAGATAGATGTCTTGTCCTACTTGAATGAAGCAGTTACAAATCGAGCTTGCTTGAAAGTCTTCTGGCCGGTAATCCCTGCTAAATGTAAGATAATCGTGATTGATTTCTGATGTGGGTCCTGCAAAGAAGAGCTCAATATCTTCTATCAACATTTTATCCCCTTCAAAAGGATAGATGTCAGCTACTACACTCTGATCATTTATCACGATTCGGGTAGAAAATCCCTCTTTGGTTTGAAGCTGGTGTATAGAATCAAGGCCATAATCCTGAATACTGTATGTCAGACCATAACTGTACCTATAGTTTGATCTCAAGGGCATCCATTCT
The DNA here is from genome assembly GCA_023230025.1 of Candidatus Cloacimonadota bacterium. Taxonomy (GTDB): domain Bacteria; phylum Cloacimonadota; class Cloacimonadia; order Cloacimonadales; family Cloacimonadaceae; genus UBA5456. Next base: position 2,930 of record JALNYD010000214.1, read on the forward strand.
GACTTATCGTAACATGGGTGTTTTATCTCATCCTCAAAATCGAGAACTGCCGGCGCAGGCTCTGAGATATGACTATGCAATTGATCATTTCCAGTCTTTTGCATAGATCCTGTAGTTAGCAAGGATATGACAAAGAATATGATGAACGTCAAGAGTAAAATAATAATAAAACCTAGATATCTTCTACTTTCTTTCAAGCTTACCTCGTGGTTTTCCGATAACTAAAGAGTTTTATCAAACCTGAATCTATTGGCCATCCCCATGGGAGGTTCTGGTTCTGGAATTGCAAAACTCTATGCCATGCCGCTACTATCTCCAGCATTATAGAAATACTATATGGTGTCAAGCAAAGAGAACGGGGTTCCAGGGAATATAGCGTTTGCATATCAAATCACCCGATCTTAGTAAAGTATCAGGTCAAAGTAAGCCATTATCAGGCCAAAGCAAGCCATTACATGTAACATCAGGAATATGCCAGAGGTGATTGCGCAGAAAATCACAACCTGAAAAAGTGATTTTGCAGCACCCTTTCTGTCGGCAAAACCTTTGTGTTGAACATTCCAATAGATTACTATCAGTGAAATAGTGAGTATCAGTTGCAGTACAAGGTAATACAATTCAAATGCTGACATTAGCATAGATTCTCCATATCGAATCGTCTCTTCAGTCAGTGCTGCTTGTAAAGTATCGATTGATGGGTCCATTTTGTTCTCTCCTACAATCTTATATGTATACGAAAAAGCCTAGAACCAGAAACTGCCATAACATAAATAGAATAGATGCAATCCATAAGACTGGGATAAAGGCTCTTTTCCATCCATTGATTCTAACCACTATAGAAGGTAAAGCTACGATAACTGGTATTCCCCAAAACTTCCAACTAAGTAACGCTTTTCCATCTGCACTAAAGTAGAAACTGAGAATAATGAACAGAAGAAATACTCCAACAATCCTATCGGTAGTACGCCTGATGAAATGTCCACTTTGTATCTCATAATCTTTCGGTTCTGGTGAATCTTGAGTGTTAGGAGAATTGATTTCTGTCTTCGCATCATTGCCAGAGTAGTAGCACTCATGATTACTCTTAGTTCTCGTTTCTATTGAACCGGTTTTAGGTTGTGGGTTTGCATCTGATACATTGGTAACGAAACTTCCTGTTTTTTGAGCAATCACCTCATTGATACTGCCATACCTTTGATTTTTATCCTTTGCGGTCATTCCCATGATGGCATCCTTCAATACTTGAGATATCTGGAGAGAGTCAAGATAAGAATCGGGAATTTCTTTGGTAACAATCTGATGGAGAATCTCGTAATCGCTATCGGTGTTATAATCATATGGCAACCTGCCAGTAAGCATCTCAAACAGAGTGATCCCTAAACTATAGATATCAGTTCTATGATCGATGTCTTTTTCGGCTCTTACTTGTTCAGGGCTCATGTAATACAAGGTTCCCATTCTGGTACCTGTCTTGGTTAATCCTCTGTCTCCCAGAGCCTTGGCAATGCCAAAATCCATGATCTTTACGAAATCTCCGTTATTGATGTCAATCATGATGTTGGATGGTTTGATATCTCTATGGATAATACCTCTACTGTGGGCATAACCAAGGGCATCAACTATTTGATATAAGATGCCAGTTACTCGATGTTCGGGTAAAATGCCAAACTGCTTGATCATATCTTTGAGCGTGATTCCCGAAGCATATTCCATTACCATATAGTAGCTGCCCCCTTCTTCGAAGAAAGTGTGTAGAGTAACGATGTTTTTGTGAATCAAATTTGCCTGCAGCTTTCCTTCCAGACAAAATCGTGCAATCGTATCAGGATTGTGTGATATATCCGAATATAGAATCTTGATGGCAACAAGCCTATCCAAAGCTTGATCTCTTGCAAGCCAAACTTCACCCATTCCTCCTTGACCCAGTCTTCTTAGAAACTGGAAATCCCTAATCAAAGCATCAGCTATATCTTCCATTTAACACTCCCATGAACATATTTAC
>JALNYD010000217.1 GCA_023230025.1 Candidatus Cloacimonadota bacterium
ACCGCCCAAGTTTGTGGGACGTAGACCCATTGGTCCTATTCCTCAGTGCGATCAACAGAAAGAGATCTCTGTTAGCTGGCCCGGAGTTACAGGTCTGGCTGAGGACGTGCGCCGCTATGGGCATTGGGTACGGCAGGAAGCTTTTAAGCGTATAGGGCACCTCTATCCGACCATTGAGATCACAACTGATATGGTTGCTGAACGACCAGATCTGGCTCCTTACAGGGGAAAGAAACTAAGTGTAATAGCATACATCTGGGTAAGAACGGTCAAGAGCCCTAATCCCCTCTATTCACACGTATATGTGCCATTAGCATCTACTTTCCTGTTATCGGATAAAAAGGGTAAGGAAGCCTATGTTGAGCCAATTATTGATGGAGATAAATACGAGTTCAAAGTACGGGTTGGTATGCCTGACGATATTGATGCCATCAAGAAAGGAACAAAAGCAGCGGGTAGATCGTCAAACTTCATATGCCTCCTCTCAAATACTCCCATTGATGGTAAGTATATTAAGGCTGAAGGGCAAGCAGGGAGAATTGGTTCAAAACTTATGGCTGTTGTTGTTGAAGGGAAACATTGTAGATTATATTTATCTCCAACTCAAGAACAGGAAACGATAGCTTTTTCTGCTACTCATACTTGGGAGCCAGACGGAGAGTTAATTGGGAAAAGTGCTGACCAATTGCCCCTATATGGGATATCTAATTACAAACAATTGTTTATGCCACGTCAACTTACGGCATTGACTATGTTATCTGATTTGGTTGAACTTGCTTACAAAAATGCAACTGAGGTAGAAAAACAATCTGATAGTAAAAGAGAATCTTTGAAGGCTGATACGACTGAGATGATTGGCTATGCTGAAGCTGTAAAAATCTTTTTATCATTTGCTATAGATAGGTGTGCTGATTTCTCTAACACTTGTACTCGTTGGGTACCTGGAAATCAAAAGATAATGAACTTATTTGGAAAGCAAGCAATAGCAATGACATGGGATTTCGCTGAAGCAGGAATACTAAACGATGTTGTAGGTGGTTTCGCACCTGCTGTTGAGTTTATTTCAAGTTGTATCATTAAAACCAATGCAAACGGGAGTGGTTTCGCAAGGCAAGCGGATGCATCAATTTCAAACATTAGTGAGGGTAAAGTTATCTCTACAGACCCTCCGTATTACGATAATATCTGCTATTCAGATTTATCTGACTTTTTCTATATATGGTTGCGGCATAATCTTAAAGACGTATTGCCCACACTTTTCAACACTCTTTATACACCAAAGAATGATGAGCTAATAGCATCAACTTACAGACATGATACTAGGGCGGATGCAGATACATTTTTCTTAGATGGTATGACGAAGACCATGAACAACTTTGTAGTAAACTGTCATAAAGCTTTCCCAGTTACAATTTACTACGCATTTAAACAATCAGAGACAAAGAATTCACAAACAACCAACACAGGCTGGGTAACGTTTCTTGAAGCGATGTTTCGTGCTGGATTCTATCTGTGTGGGACTTGGCCATTCAGAAGTGAACAAGAACACAGGATGATTGGTATGGGTGCAAATGCTCTTGCTTCAAGCATTGTTTTGGTTTGCCGTGGACGTGAGATCGATGCCAACTCAATAGGTCGCAAAGACTTCATGCGGGAGTTAAGTATAGCAATCCCTGATGCTTTGGAAACAATGATAAATGGAAGCGAAACGTCCAGTCCTGTAGCTCCGGTTGATTTAGCTCAAGCAGCCATTGGACCAGGTATGGCGATCTATTCAAAATATAAGGCAATTCTTGAGTCTGACGGTAGTCCGATGACGGTGGATACCGCATTAATCCTCATAAACAAAGCCCTGGATGAGTATTTCAAAGAATTGGAAGGCGACTGGGATGGGGATACCAATTTTTGCCTGCAATGGTTCAACGAGTATGGCTGGAGGGAAGGTGCATACGGCGAAGCTGATGTTCTGGCCAGAGCAAAAGGTATATCAGTTGAAGGTATCAGAGATAGCGGTGTTCTTGCAGCCGCAGGCGGGAAGGTTCAGTTGATAAGACCAAGTGATTATCCTGATAACTGGAGTCCTGCTAAAGACAGTCGCATGCCCGTCTGGGAAGTCTTGCATCATCTCATCCGTTTGCATCAAACCAGGGGAGAATCCGCAGCCGCAGAGATCGTGAAGGCGATCCCTCATGTTTCGGAAACAGCCCGCCAATTGGCCTTCCTTCTCTACACCACTTGCGAACGCAAAGGCTGGGCGGAAGATGCTCGTCCTTACAACGATCTGGTTACAGCCTGGCTATCCATCGAAAAGCAAGCACGTGCAGATGAGGGTGGTCAAATTGAGGCTGAATTTTAGGACTCAGGAGTTATCATGCTGAGAATAGTAAATCTGCTTTCCAGGGAAGAGGGCACAACTAAGCTGCCTGGATTGAACTCGGAACAAATCAACTTCCGAGAGCTTCCGAGTTGTTTGCCAAGCATGGTAAACTCATTGATATGAATAATCTTGCGAATATGGGAACGCTGCAAAAGCATCAGGAGATATTATGATAAAAGCATGGAGAGACATTGCAATACCGCATCAGGACGTACTGAAAGGCACCTTCAAACAATCAGAATTTGCCGCAGACCTGTCCCAGGTTCACCTGGGTAAAGCCAGTGAAGAGTATCAAAACCCGGCTCTGTTCTATCAAAGAACATACATAACTGAGGGTATGAGGCTGCTGCTGACCTCTGTGATCCAGAGGCTAAGCGGCAAGGGCGGTGAACCGGTGATCCAATTGCAGACTGCTTTTGGAGGTGGCAAGACCCATACCATGCTGGCTGTGTATCATCTGGCCAAAGGTGAGTTAGGTGCTTCAGAGTTGCAGGGCGTCCCCCCCATAATCGATGCGGCGGGTGTAACTGAGCTACCCAAGGCGAAAATCGTGGTGATCGATGGCAACCAGCTATCTCCAGGAGATGTGAAAAAACGCGGCAATATAAGTGTAAACACATTGTGGGGCGAACTTGCCTGGCAGCTTGGCGGCCCTGAAGCATATGAAATGGTCAAACAATCCGACCTTAACGGCACTTCTCCTGGAAAGGAAATTCTGATACCGCTGATCAGTAAGTATGCACCTTGTGTGATATTGGTGGATGAATTGGTGGCTTATATCCGACAATTTGAACCTGGAAAGATCTATACAGGTGGCAGCTATGACTCCAATATTTCTTTTATCCAAGCCTTAACTGAAGCTTTGAAGGCAGTGCCTAATGCTTTAATGCTGGTTTCCTTGCCAGATTCCAATCGTGAAGCCGGAAGCCAGAATGGAATCAATGTTCTTAAGACTCTGGAGCATTTCTTTGGACGCATCCAAGCACTGTGGAAACCTGTTGCAACAGAAGAAGCATTTGAAATAGTCCGCCGCAGGTTGTTTACCAGTATCACAGACCAAGCTTCAATGGAAGAGACTTGTCGCACCTATGCAGACTTTTACATAGCCAATAAGAACGACTTCCCCAATGAAACACAAGAAGCTCACTACTATGAACGTTTGAAACAGGCATATCCTATCCATCCGGAGATATTTGACCGTCTCTATGAGGACTGGTCTTCCTTGGATAACTTCCAGAGGACCCGTGGAGTGCTGAAACTGATGGCAAAGGTAATTCACAAGCTCTGGATAGACGATAACAAAGACCCGCTGATCATGCCGGGCAATCTGCCTTTGTATGATGCGGACGTGCGTAACGAAACGATATATTATCTACCTCAAGGCTGGGATCCTGTCCTGGAGAGGGATATTGATGGCTCTCGCTCCGAAACTGCCCATATTGAGAAGAATGAAGCCAGATTTGGTCAGTTACAGGCTTGCAAGAAACTGGCACGAACTATCTTCTTTGGTAGTGCTCCTCATGCTGTAGCTTTGCATTCTGCCAGAACTTCACGTGGAATAGAGTACAATAGAATCCTGCTTGGCAGTGTCCAACCGGATCAGGTGATTGGAGTTTTTAAAGATGCCATGAATAGACTGGTGGATAAGCTGCATTACCTGAGCAATGCGGATAACAAGCTGTTTTGGTTTGATACCCGACCTAACCTCAGACGAGAGATGGAGGATCGCAAACGTCGCTTTAATGATAAGGATGATGTGATCCCGGTAATTAAGGACCAATTGCAGAAAGTACTGAGCAATGGTGTATTCGAAGCGGTGCATGTTTTCACGCGCAGCGAAGACATCCCTGATGACTATTCTCTCAGGCTGGTTTTGCTGCCTCCTGATGTCTATTATCTGCGTTCCGGGGGAAGTTTCGCTATGGAAGGCATCTCAGATTATGAAGGTGCGAAACATATCCTCACTCATCGGGGTGAACAACCAAGACTGAGACAGAATCGCTTAATCTTCCTGGCTGCTGATGGTGAATACCAAGGAAAACTTAAAGACCAGATCCTGACCCTATTGGCTTGGGATTCGATTCTTAAGGATATCCAGATGCTGAAGCTCAACCTCGATGTGTACCAGACAAGGCAGGCAAAAGCGGGAAAAGATGATGCCGAAAAGGCAGTTAAGCATCTGATTCGTGATACCTATCGGTGGCTTCTGATCCCTGATCAGGGTAACGCACCCGGAGATAGATTTGAGGCACTTTCCATCAATGCTGCAGCTCAGAATTTAACTGCTGAGGTCGAGAAGGTCCTCAAGGAAAACGAACACCTGATTACTGGGTGGGCTCCCATCCATCTCAGCAATTTGCTCAAGAAATGGTTCTGGAAGGATGGTACCCATCATATGAAAGCCCAGGATGTCTGGCATAGCATGTGTTGCTATCTGTATATGCCCCGTTTGAGCAGCAATAGTGTATTCCAGGCTGCTATAAGCGCAGGCGCATCAAGCCA
>JALNYD010000218.1 GCA_023230025.1 Candidatus Cloacimonadota bacterium
ATTCTCCTTCCATATTCAAACTCTCTCTTACAGAACAGAGATTTAACGGCATCAGCACCCCATTCGGTAAAACCAAGCTTCACAGACAATATAGCCCAAGCGAATAAAAAGACTAATGATTTATTCACCCTGTCATCCTCCTGCCTTCACCACGGCTTTAGCACTATATCAGCCCATAATGCTCGTATGCCATGCGGAGATTATGGGGTGATATAGTGCTGAAATAGAGCTAAACCAGGGAGGAAGGGGGGGGCAATAATTTGTTGCCAAGGCACGTAGAGCCCCTTCCTGAAGGCAACTCCTCAACCTATGTCGCGCAGATTTTGGCAGTCTGAATCAAGGAAAAGCCCTGACACAACGGAAACCAAACTCTTCCATCGAGAAGTCCGCATAGTTGTAGTTACGAAACATTACAGTGCAGTAGATTTCAAAATCGCTCACACAACCACCGCGCAACACGTGGTATGTACCGGAAGTAGGTCCATGCGGATCAGTCTGCGCTCCAGCAGGATAACTGCCATATATGTCCCACACCCACTCCAAAACGTTGCCAGTCATATCGTAGATGCCAAGCTCATTGGGAGCTTTGATGCCTACTGGGTGAATACCATACTCTGGATCATGTAGCCCACCTGGCAAACCCGCACCGGCGTTGGAGTGATACCATCCCACATCACCAATCACATCGCTGCCGCTATATGTGTAGCCATGGCTCTGGATACCCCCTGAGGCAGCAAACATCCATTCCATTTCAGTGGGAAGCCTGTAGCCATTGGCAGCCCAGTTACAGCTTACATAGGTGTGAGTATCATCCCAACCAATCCAATTATCCGGCCAATCATCAGGATTTGTACCCCAGTCAGTACCGTCATTATAGCTGTAGCAGGGAGTCAGTCCTTCCTGTATACTGCGCTTGTTGCAGTATGCAATTGCATCAAACCAGCGGACATAAGTCACAGGATAGTCGGGATCACGCACATCCCCGTTTGTATCATCCTCCATCACGGCTTGATAGTCAGCCTGGGTAAGCTCATACTTGTCTATATAGAATCCGCTGACAGTCACATTGGAAGTGCCATTGTCAAAAGTGCCACCTGCCACAAAGATGAAGTTTTCCGGTATGGATGGAGTAAAACCATCATTCGCGTATACCCGGTATAGATAGCTTCCATCCAAGCCATAGCTTTCCGCACCTGCATTCCAGATTATATGTCTGTTTGTGCCGGAAGTAATATCTTCGCCGATATCTCCGCTTAACAGATTTGGTGTGGGGATTATATCGAAAGCAGTGCCACCATCATTAGAGAGCTTCAGATCAATCTCGCAGTGATCTGCATCGGCATCATACAGGGAATAGTAAATGTCCACGATTTTGCTGCCATCGGTGCGCTGGCTGACAGATACATCGCTTATCACCGGGGTAGTATTACGGCTGGGACTGGATGCAAAGCTCAGCTTGTCCATGGCACTTGAGTCTGTGATCCTCTGACTGGTAGTATCGGCAAAGGCGAAGTTGCTGAACAGGGTCATCAGTGCTGCGAGGCATAGAAGAAGACTGTATCGTCTCAGAGTGGAAGCGGCTTTTATCGGTATATTAAGCTTCAAGATGATGATTCCGTTATTGTTGATCCGCTTCATTTCTCACCTCCCACGCTGTAGAGTCGCAGTGCAGCTTTTAACTCTGCCAGGTTGATTTTGGCATCAGGATTGGCTAAAGCTGCCCGAAGCACATTATCGATATCGCCACGGTAGTTCTTGTAGGCCACAACTTTATAGAACACCTTATTCATGGATGCTGCCGCCTCTTGATGAGTGAAATTGGTGCTTGATCCAGATCCCAGAACACTATAGAATTGGTCATCCTCATAAGGTGTAACGTTATAGAGCACAATGTAGCCATCCGGGGTGAGAGGGTTGAGATTGATGTCCTGTGTAACCGGCTGCCAGGATATGAGGGCATCTACTCCGTTGCTGGTATCAACAGTTACCCCTTCCGGTGGCAGAGGTGGAACACCTGTGATGGAAAAAGGGCCGGCGCTGGATGCCTGACTATGGTTGCCAAAGCTATCAGAGACCTGGAGCCGTACCTTAGCATTGTAGCTCTGCTCGAAAGGCAATTCCCAGGAATGGATTCCGTCATTTCCGGTATTCTCGATGATGCTGGTATAATCTGTGCCACCATTCAGGCTGTACCAGATATTTACGCTGTTGGCAAGGATGTTGGTATCCGTGGCACTCCAGGTGATGTCCTGGGTATCGCCAATGTACCACTCCTCTCCACCATTGGGGGTAGTAATGGAAAGACTGGGGTCAACTGTGTCATTGATAACTGGTGCGCTGGTGCCATGGCCGATGATTGCCTGTAGCCAAGTACAAAACAAAAACATGATGCAGAATAGCATAGCTTTTTGCATGGGTTCCTCCCTTCGTGATAATTTAGCATTTGTAGAGTTGCTTCGATTATTTACCAATTAACTGTAGCGCTTTCATCTGTCAAGAAATTAAAAGAGGAGGATAAGCAGTACATAGTTGTGTTACAGATCATTATGCATGTTTATTCGCGGCAGAACTACGATTCCAGATAGCTTAATCATCTCTTCTCTACTCCAGTCAAGGTCTCCTAAATGGTCGTTTGAGTCAAGATTATCAGCAGAGTGCTCGATCAGAATATGTTGGCCTGGCTGATTGAGCCACACCATGAACCAACCCATTTCCGCTTCCCTGAGACTTAATCGGAAGTGATCCTCTGTGGAGTGAATCAGAAATATCTTGACCTCAGGTTCCAGGATGGATCCAATGCACCAAAAGCAGAGGATGTGACTATTATGGCTACAAAACAGGATACAGCAGATTATCTCCTGAGCAAGCTCGCCAATCTGGAAGGAGTTTATGCTCGCAAAATGTTTGGCGAATATGGCATTTACTACCGGGATAAAGTTGTGGCAATGCTCTGTGATGAGCAGCTATTCATCAAACCTACTAAAGCCGGTTTGGCTTTTTTGAAGAACCCCGAATATGCTCCCCCCTATCCTGGGGCCAAGGATTATTTCCTGATCCCGGAAGATGAGTGGGAAGATTCCGAGAAAATCTGTACCTTGATCCAGATCAGTGAGCCCGAAATCAAGCTACCGCAGAAACGAAAAAAGGCAAAGTAATTGGCACCCAGTGAAATCAGCAGGCGAATCATTGAGCTCATCCAGGCAATACCCCCGGGCAAGGTGGCAAGTTATGCTCAGATCGCCAACCTTGCAGATTGCCCGAATGGTGCCCGTAGAGTAGCCAGAATCCTGCATTCCTGTAGCTCAAAGTATGCCCTGCCCTGGCATCGGGTAATCAAAAACAATGGCTCTATCGCTCTGACTGACCCTGGAGACGCTGCTTTGCAGGCAGAACTCTTGCGCAGCGAGGGTATCTCTGTATCGGAAAGCCTCAAGGTTGATATGAGGCTATATGGTTGGCAGCCTGCATGACAGACGAAGCAAACATTAGTCTGGAGAAATGATGACTCTGAGCACCTGCAGAGAGGATAATCCGAAAAAAACCTTTACAAAATGCCCCAGTATTGATGAATTAGATCAGAGGTGAAAATATGGATAAAGACCTTGTTCAATGCGGTATTCACCGCTATACCAGAATCAGTTTTTTCTTGAATGGCATAGCTAAAACTATGGATCTTGCTCCCGGGCTCAGCAGCCTGGATTTATTGAATAAAGAATTGCTGCTGTATGGCACCAAATGCAGTTGTAACGAAGGGGATTGCGGGGCCTGCACGGTTGTGATCGCATATCCATTTGAAGGCAACATTGTGTATGAGGCAGTCAATTCTTGTCTCTATCCAGCCGCACGCTTACATGGCAAACACCTGATCACAATTGAGGGTTTGGGTAGTGATGAGGATTTGCATCCCATTCAGAAAGCTATCCTGGAGCATCATGCCAGCCAGTGTGGCTATTGCACTCCGGGCTTTGTGATGAGCATGTTTGCCCTGTTTGCCTCGATCAAGCAACCGGATAAGGAAACGATCATGGCTGCTCTTGAGGGAAATCTCTGCCGCTGCACAGGATATCAATCCATCCTGGAGGCAGCGATGGAACTTGCCGCTACTCATGATCCACAGAGCATCGTGCCCAGGTGGTGCCGTGATACTGAATCAGAGCTGTTCAGTTTCTCCACTCCCCTGGAGTCAATCAACCGCAGTTCAGCTCAACACTTTTACATAGAGAATTATTATAAAGCCAGCAGCAGCACTGAATTAGTCAGCTTGCTGGCGGCACATCCCGAGGCAGCTTTGATTGCCGGAGGCACGGACATCATGGTGCAGGTGAATATCTCCCGCAAGCATTTCAAGGCTTTGATCGATCTGGGGGATGTTCCCGAACTGCAAAAGCTATATCTCAAACCCGATGGGCTGCATATCGGGGCGGGAGTAAGCTATTCGCAGATCATGGATTCCGGGATTGTTCGCAGTGATTTTCCCGCTTTGATTGAGATCATCCGGTTGATTGCCTCCAAGCAAATCCGCAACTTTGGTACTCTGGCTGGAAATGTGGCGAATGCCTCGCCCATCGGGGATTCTTTGCCTCTGTTGCTGGTCTATGAAGCCAGCCTGCTGCTGGAATCTGCTCAAGGACAGAGACAGCTTGCCCTGAAGGATTTCTTTCTGGGTTATCGCAAGACGGCACTAATGAATGGTGAGTATATCCGTGAGATCATCCTGCCGGTTCCACCCCGCTCAGCTTTCATCAGGGTTATGAAAAGCGCAAAACGCAAATCTGTGGATATCTCCTCCGTAGCTTCGGCAATTCGCATCGAAAAGGATGAAGCTGGAATCAGCAAGGCGATTCTTGCCTTTGGAGGAGTTGCCGC
>JALNYD010000219.1 GCA_023230025.1 Candidatus Cloacimonadota bacterium
GATTATCAATGTAATACGCTGTCGCGAATATTCCTGCTTTGGGATACTTCAGATTGAGTTTCATTATCATTTCAAGATAATGTGGTAACCATACATCATCTGCATCTAAAAATGTAATCAATTCTGCTGTTGCAGATGAAATTCCCTCATTTCTAGCTCCAGAAATCCCTTTTGAAACCTGATGGATGAGGTTATAACGCGGATCGGTTTCGTATTTTTTTATAACATCCAAACTCCCGTCGGTTGACCCTCCATCCACTATGATCAATTCATAATTATGTATGGTCTGGGAAAAAATCGAGTCAATTGCACGTTGTACTTCATTGACTTTGTTGAAGAGGGGGACGATAATGGATATTTTTGGATTCATATTCATTCTCTATGAAAATCGTCTTGACACCGGAAGATATCACTCTCGTCCAGATAGTCTCCATTCTGCACTTCGATAACCTCAAGTGGAACATCTCCGGGATTTGCAAGCCGGTGAATTGTACCTGCTGGAACAAAGGTACTCTCTCCGGTTTTGACCAGGAAGATTTTATCCCCATTCGTGACTTCTGCTAGTCCGCCTACCACAACCCAATGTTCACTTCGGTGATTATGATATTGAAGAGAAATCCGTTTGTGCGGGGTGACAACCAATTTTTTAATAAGGAACGTATTACTCCTAAGCAGAGTTGTGTATGTTCCCCATGGCCTGTGAACAGTTGTGTGGTTGACAACTCGGTCATCATTTTTCTGGCGAAGCAGTTCGGTGATTTCCCCGATTTTTTGCGTCTGATTTTTAGGACAGATCATCAGAACATCTGCCGTGTCAATGATCGCCATATCGGAAATACCGATGGTCGAAATCAGTTTATCTGATACGATGATATTGTTTTTTCCATCCGGTGTGATGTATTCTCCGTTCACCGCATTCCCTTCGTTGTCTTTATCACTTACTGAATAAAGGGCTTCGAAACTTCCGAGATCGTTCCATGACGTAGATAATGGAACGACTGCAACGTTTCGTGTTTTTTCCAAAAGACCGTAATCAATCGAGATTTTTGGTGTAAGTTCGTATGCCTTCGCCACATCGTGGCCGAATGCATTGATAATATCAGGGGCATATTTCCTGCATTCGTCTAAAAACGAATTTGCCGAGAAGCAGAATATCCCGGCATTCCAGAGGTATCCCTCATGCAGATATTTTTCTGCAGTAAGTTTGTCGGGTTTTTCCACAAATGCTGATACCTTATAGCCTCCTTCGAGTTTGTCTCCGGGTTGTATATATCCATATCCCGTGTGTGGGGTGGTCGGAACGATGCCAAACGTGACAATATATTTTTCAGTAAGTATTTCTGCGTCTTTGATTGCTTTATTGTAGGCTTCCGTCTCATCGAGAAGCTGATCTGAAGAGAGGACAAGAATTATTGCATTGTTATCTATTTCATGAATTTTAAGGGCGGCATAGGTAATTGCCGGCAGCGTATTTTTTCCGCAGGGTTCTTCTAGCACATTGCACGGAATATTGATTTGATTGAGCTGGTCTCCAACAAGGAACTTGTGGGCGTCGTTTGTTACAACAAAGATTTCTTCCGGTTTTGAAAATAAAGAAGCACGAAAAACCGCCTTTTGGAAGAGTGATATTTCTCCAAAGAGTGGGATGAACTGCTTTGGATAACTACTCCGACTCAATGGAAAAAGCCGTGTGCCAAAACCGCCGGCGAGAATTATTGTGTACATGAGATATTTCCTGTATGTATAGTATGACAGGTCACCATCAAAAGGATTGTGTTTTTCAAAATCCTGTTAAAGAGAATAAGTTGTAAATAGCTTTCTCTCCCATATATTAATCAAAGGTGGTTCTCATATCAAAAACGGCTTTCATTACTGGTATCACAGGTCAGGACGGTTCCTATCTGGCTGAACTTCTTCTCCATAAAGGATACGAAGTGCATGGTCTCATCCGTCGGGCATCCACATTCAACACTTCCCGTCTTGATCATATTTATCAGGACCCGCATGATGAACCGAAACTTATCCTCCATTATGGGGATCTCTCGGATTCAGAGCAGATTTCAAATATCATATACAATATCAAACCCTCAGAAGTCTACCATCTCGGTGCCCAGAGTCATGTGAGAGTAAGCTTCGATACGCCAGAATACACTGGCAATGTCACAGGACTTGGAACAGCCCGCCTTCTGGAGACCATCCGGAAAAGCGGTCAGAATATCAGATTTTATCAGGCATCAAGTTCGGAGATGTTTGGTGCGACCCCGCCGCCTCAGAATGAAGAAACCAAGTTCTGGCCGAGAAGTCCGTATGCATGTGCGAAAGTGTATGCGTATTATATGTCACGCAATTATCGTGATGGGTATAATATGTTCGTTTGCAACGGAATTTTGTTCAATCACGAATCACCGCGTCGCGGCGAGACGTTTGTAACGAGAAAGATCACCCGTGGTCTTGCCAATATCGTTGCAGGCAAACAGAAGTATCTCTATATGGGGAATCTCGATGCACGTCGCGACTGGGGATTCTCCCCGGAATATGTTGAAGCGATGTGGATGATGCTTCAGCAGAATAAGCCGGATGATTACGTGGTGAGTACTGGTCAGACCAACTCGGTAAAGGAGTTTCTCGAAGAGGCATTCAACTACGCAGGTCTGAACTGGGAAGACTATGTTAAAATTGACCCGCAGTATTTCCGCCCGACAGAGGTGGAGAATCTTATCGGTGATGCGACGAAGGCAAAGAAGATTCTTGGCTGGGAACCAAAAGTCACTTTTAAGGATCTTACGAGGATCATGGTCGATTCGGATTTCCGTGCAGCAGGGCTTGAACCGATCGGCGAGGGAGATGCGGCACTTATAAAACTCTATCCGGATAAATGGTGGGGAAGAGATTAAATGAGTGATATGTATTTTGAAGACAAGATCATCCTGGTGACCGGGGGGGCAGGTTTCCTTGGTTCGAATGTAGTAAAGCACCTCATAGAAACGGGTGCAAAAAAAGAGAATATCATCGTTCCGCGAAGCCGTGATATTGATCTACGTGTATGGGAGAATTGTTTATCTGTGACAATGGGCGTGGATCTGGTGATCCACTTAGCTGCGTCCGTTGGTGGTATTGGTTACAATATGAATAATCCCGGATCCCTTTTCTATGATAATGCAATCATGGGAATTCAGCTGATGGAAGCTGCCCGGCAAAATAGTGTGGGTAAATTTGTGGCTGTTGGAACGATCTGTGCATATCCAAAGTTTACGCCGATTCCATTCCGTGAAGAGGATCTGTGGAATGGTTACCCAGAGGAGACAAATGCACCATATGGTCTTGCGAAGAAGATGATGCTCGTTCAGGCTCAGTCGTATCGTCAGCAGTATGGATTCGATGCAATCTATCTCCTGCCGGTGAATTTGTATGGTCCGGGAGATAATTTTAATCCGGATAGTTCCCACGTGATCCCGGCATTGATCAAGAAGTTCATTGATGCGAAGGAGAGTGGGTCATCGAAAGTTGAGGTGTGGGGCACAGGTGCAGCTTCTAGGGAATTTTTGTTTGTGGATGATGCAGCACGGGCCATCGTTCTTGCAGCTCAAAAGTATGATAAGCCTGAACCGGTGAACATTGGTTCCTGTATGGAGATAACCATAAAGGAGCTCGTCGATCTGATTGCTGAACTGACAGGTTTTGAGGGTGAGATTATCTGGGATACGAGTAAGCCGGATGGTCAACCAAGAAGGATGCTGGATGTGAGTGTGGCGGAGAAAGAGTTTGGGTTCAAGGCAAAGGTTGGGTTTGAAGAAGGGCTGAAGAAGACTATTGAGTGGTACTTAAATCAGAAATAAAATAGGGATATCTGATGATTTTAAGAAAAATTGCCATTTGGGGTTATTATACCTTTCATTCTATCGCGGGTTTTATCCCATATATGTTAGATTATTTTCGATTTCAAAAAAACTCGAAATCATTCTCAGATAGACGGTTTAAAGTTGGTCTAGCAGAATTATATCCATGTCTTAATGATAATACTGCCAAAACTCCTTTTGATGCTCATTATATCTATCATCCGGCGTGGGCTGCCCGAATTCTTGCCAAAACAGAACCCAAAGAGCATGTTGATATTTCATCATCTCTCTCTTTTGTGACTCTTGTTTCCTCTTTTATTAAGGTAATTTTCTATGATTATCGCCCAGCAGAATTGCATCTCCCAAATCTGTCTAGTGATGCTGCAGATATTGTGTCACTGCCGTTTGCTGAGAACTCGATCCCCTCTCTTTCATGTATGCATGTTGTTGAACATATAGGGCTTGGTAGATATGGTGATCCGATCAATCCAAAAGGCGATATTCTAGCGGTCATGGAATTAAAAAGGGTTGTAAAACAAGGTGGTGATTTGTTATTTGTTGTTCCTGTTGGTGGTGTTGCTAAAATAATGTATAATGCTCATCGAATTTATACTTATGATCTCGTTATGGAAATGTTTACTGGATTTACATTGATGGATTTTTCTTTAGTATCAGATGCAGAATTGCATGCCAATGAATTTATTTCACCTGCCTCAAAGGAAGATGCAGATAACTGTATTTATGGATGTGGATGTTTCTGGTTCCAAAAATAGTGTGAGGTACAAATGATTACAGTTAAATTAATGGGCGGACTTGGAAACCAGATGTTTCAGTATGCTATTGGAAGGTCATTAGCGCATGATTTGGGTGAAAAACTGATTCTTGACACTTCATTTTATGACAGAATACATGCGAATGCAACACCAAGACATTATGAGTTGAATCATCTGAGGATTCAGGGGGAGGTGTTGCAGCGAGGTTTTTTTTCTAGATATTGGTTTTATCTTCAGGAACTTC
>JALNYD010000220.1 GCA_023230025.1 Candidatus Cloacimonadota bacterium
CTAATCATATGTTTGACCATAATCTCACCGATATTTCCGAAGAAAGCCATAAAAATGGGGTCCAAGCAATGAGTGATTACTGCGGATTCGGAGTTAATGTACATGACGAGAACTATCTTTCCCAGTTTGTTACTGCGCACTTGCAATATTGTGGTATTACCAATGAGAATTACATCAAGAACTTTATAGCTACTGTAGGGCTTTGTGATAATGTATATACCAGCGAGGGAATCACAATTGAAGAGCCTGAAATATATCTCAAGAAAATTGTTTTGAACTATTTCATTCGGTTACTTAAATATCAATAGATTGGTTTGATATTTTCTAAAGATGGTTCTTACTATCCCAAATTCCCGAAGTTTTGTAACTATGAGAGCGGACAATCAGTCTCGAACGGATCTTCATCCCCTACATTCATCAGCTTGCCTTTCCATGGATACTCAACACTGAACAGATCGAAGATGAGCCGCTGAGCCTTCGTGGGGACGGTATACACATCCTTGTATTTCCCCCGGTAGTGAATCTTCGAGTAGGTATTCACCTTGTCCAGGATCTCACGGTGGTTCCAGTATTTCCGCTGTTTCGCGGGGATCTGCTTGATTCGTTCCTTCAGGGCGGTCAGGATGATCAGTGTAACGAAATTGATGAAAAGCCTGCCTTTCATCACCTGCTCGGTGTGGACTCTCAATCTGTTGCAGTCGATGATGTTCTTCATGTCGTCGAACAGCAGTTCGATGTCATTTCTCTGCCGGTATGCATACAATGCTTCAGCTGGATCCTTCTCGGCATTGGTGTACAGGACCCAGTAGCCGCTCTGCCCGTCGATGAACGACTGGACCTCTTCATCCTTGAGAAGCACCTTCCTTCCCCTTTTCGGGGTCTCCTTCACCTCGAAGTACCGGTCGTAGTACGACTGGTTGTTCTTGATGGGTTGCTGCAATTCAAGCTCAACCATGCATTGCTGCAGCTTTCTCATGAGACGGGCGACGTCCCGCTCCTTTCTCGCTGCATCGAAGTATATGTGGGCCCACATCCTTCCTTGTTCGGTCTTCCTGATGGTCTTCAGGCCATAGATGATGGCATCCTTGTCATCGGTCGGGATGAGGGTGCCAGGCCGCTGGATCGCATGGCGGTGCTTCTCGATGAGTTCCCGTGCCCATGTGACGTTTGAGGGAACAGGGATGAGGAACTTGTGGCCGTGGTCAGTAAGTTGTGCGATGTTGTCGACAGAGCAGAATGCCCTGTCCCCTATGATCACCGAGGAGGGGACCTCCAGCTTCTTCAGCTGTTCGAGCACCTGCTGCAGGACAATCGAGTCATTCATGCTTCCCGGCAGCTCTGAGAACCATAGGGGGAGATGGGTGGCATACGAGCTGAGCAGGCCTATATTGATCTGGGGCTTCTTCTCCTTGTCACGGTTGTAGCCCCACTCGACATACGGGTTGTCCTTCGCATGGCTGGAGATGCTGCTGATATCGAACAGCAGGTTCTTCTTCTCCCTGTTCCGCTCTATCCACGAAGAGAAGAAGGTGTTCTGGGCATCCTTGTCGAGCCTCCTCAGCAGTTCTGTTATTCTCTGGGAGCAAAGCTGGGACCCGTCAAATCCTCTCTCATCAAGCCAGGACTCTGCATAACTGAGAGGCTTCCCGGTGCACACCGAGTATTTTGCAAGTCCCAGGACATACGCAGCATCCTGTGGTCCCAGCACCTTGGTGAGAACCTTCCCCAGCCCAGTACGGGCAATGATGGGGTCAAGGATGAGATCCTGGCCAAGGAGCGTCGTCCTGGAAACAACAGGAAGCGGATGTTCCTGGACCCGGGATGCTTCCTGACGGGAAAGGTAATACTCGTTGTAGATGATCTTGCCCTCAGGTCCCCTCTTGCCGATACACTTGCGGCGGTGCCGCCCTTGTTTCTTCTCACTATCCCAGTAGGCGGTATCCTCATAGACGTATGTGACACCTGCATTCTTGTTGAAAACCTCAACGATCTTGGCTGTGTTCCCTGCTTTTTTCATAGCTTTTATTGTAGCTATGTTTTGAGCAAAAGTCAATGTCTTGGAATGATATATCTTCTAATATTCCAAAGAATTATTGGTATTATAGTTATAATTTGGAGGGAATTTGGGATGCTATACTTATAGGACAGTTTTCAGAAAAAAGGATGCTCCTGTATGGATCAAGAATTACTGATCAGCAAGTTCAAGGAACTACCACAGCACCGCACCTCCAGCAGATACTCAAGCAGGAAATTCCCGCTTCATGCTCTTACTGTACTATCAGGCCATGAGAGAGAAACCTCTTCAGTCTACCGTTGTGAAGGAGAGGCATTGAATACGCCATCCTATGTGGTGTGGCAATACACCTTGTCTGGGAGAGGTACATTTCAGAACAAACAAGGGAGTGTTGACCTGCTTCCAGGAACCCTTATGATCGTCTCAGTTCCCAGTGCCCATGTGTATTATCTTCCAGAAGACTCTGATCATTGGGAGTTTGTATTCTTGGTCATGATCGGACGGGAAGCTCTTCGTATTACCCATATGATTGAATCCAATCTTGGCAACTGTCTGGATATGAGGGGTCATAAGAAAACCATCTTGGCCTTGTTTGACTTCTGCCAATCATTAGTGACAAAAAAAATAAACAACCCTTTCACCAACAGCAGACAGACGTATGCACTCAGCATGAGTCTTTTAGAAGAGATGGGGGATCATCCACGTCCAACAAGCAACCAACCATTCCAAGAACTTAGAACGTATTTGAAGGAACAAATAGCCCGAGACATTTCGGTGCAGGAGATGGCTGATTTCTGCAACCTCAGCCGGTCACACTTCTCACGGCTATTCTCTGAGCAGATGGGAATATCCCCCAGAGTCTATCTAGAAGATCTTCGTCTTAAAACAGCGATGGGAATTCTTTACAACGAGCGGGCAAGTGTGAAAGAGACGGCAATACGTTGCGGTATTACCGATGTCAACTATTTCTGTAGACTCTTCAAGAAACGGTTTGGAGTAAGTCCGGGTAAGTATAAAGAGGGAGAAGGATAGGCTCAAATTTGTAGTATTGAACTTCGAGCGAGAGAATTCACCCCATTGAGTTTTCTTATGTTACGCCCTACCCAATCACCACCTTGTTGACCTCTCCCCGATGCTCGGATGCGAAGGTGAAGGCCTCCACTACCTGGTCGAAGGGGAATCGGTGGGAGATAATACCTTCAACCGAGAGAGCTTTGGAAGCCAAGAGAGACAGTACTGGACCAAAGGTATTACAGTAGCGGTTCACTCCCCTGACATCCAGCTCTTTCTCGATGACTGTCTCCATGGAGAAGGGGAATGAGGAAACCTCTGGCCAACCGACCAGGACAACCACTTTACCCCGTTTAGCTAAAAACGGTGTGGAGGAGGCTCCCTTGCTGGAGCCGGAGGTATCGAACACTACATCAACACCTCTTCCATGGGTTAAGGAATGAATCTGTTCAATTGTTGAGTCCTTCCCTGCATGAATGACTCCATCAGCCCCCAGTTCCTTCGCTTTCGCTAGGCGGGAGTCAAACACATCAATCATGAATATCTTACTTGCCCCAAAAGAGCGGGCAACCAGCATGGTGATCAGGCCAATCGGGCCGGAACCCACAATCGCCACAGAGGAGCCCGGCCTTAATCCTGCCCGGTTGCATGCCTGCATACCGACTGACAAGGGCTCAACCAACGCACCCTCTTCCAACGACACCCCGTCAGGAAGTCGGTGCAACATGGAACCATCAATAGCCACATACTCAGCAAAGGTCCCATTGACCGGAGGAGCAGAGAGAAACACGACATCAGGGCAAAGGTTATACCGTCCACTACGGCAAAACTCACACTTCCCTCAGTGTATGCCTGGTCCAATAACCACGGGCTTGCCGAGTTCCGCCATAATCTGGCCACACGTGGATTGTTGACTGCCAGTGGAGCAATGTATTACTACGACCAGAGTCCTCATCAAATTCTCTACAAGGGCCTTGCTCTACGAAAGCTTGGAAGAGAGCAAGAAGCAACAAGCAGTTTTGACGAACTCTTGAGATATGGCAAGGAGCATATGGATGATGAGGTGAGCATTGACTATTTTGCAGTCTCTCTCCCTGATCTCCAAGTATTCACTGAAGACCTATCAAAGAGAAACAGGATTCACTGTCTCTTCCTCATTGGTCTTGGCAACCTAGGCAAGACCAACAAGAAGGAAGTAGAAGAGGCGTTCAAGAAGGTCTTAGAGATGGATCCTGGGCATAGTGAGGGGAGGAGGATGGTGTAGGGTTTCTTTTCCTCTACTCCACTCTCACCCCATCATCAGTCTTGCAGAAATGGACAGAGAAGATGTCCTTGTACTGGGGAAACTGCTGTAGGTATTCTCTAGTAATCTGTTCCTCTATCTCTTTCTTGTACGCTGGATCAATGAGAGCCATGCAACACCCTTTGAAGCCTGCGCCACTGAACCTACAGCCGTAGATACCAGGAACATGTTCTGAAATCTCATAGATGGCCTTCAGCTCGGGAGACCCTGTCTCCCAGGCATGGATGGAACTGTATCCTGAAGCGAATACCAGCTTTCCAAAGGTCTCCAGATCTCCTTTCTTCCAGGCCTCAATGCCTTTCTCCACGCGGTCCATCTCAGTAAAGTAATGCTGAGCACGCTTTGCGAACACCTCAGGAAGTTGGTCTCTGAACTCATCATAAACAGTAGCAGGAACATCCCTGAGTCTTGTATCCTTGTAGAGGCCATACTCAATCCCAGCAAAGGCTTTCAGACTATAAGCAGCACTTTTTGCCTCATCCACCCGTGTGTTGTAACCACTTCCGAGTACCCGAGAAACACCC
>JALNYD010000221.1 GCA_023230025.1 Candidatus Cloacimonadota bacterium
CGGCATGGTTCTTATAACCCAAAAGCTCTGCTCGTTCCTGGCGCAAAGCCAATGTGCGTTTGATGATATCCTGATTGTCAAATTCATCATTGAAGGCGCGGGAGGAATATGCCCGATGCATCTTGTGACGCAGTTCGCGATTCTGGCAGTAGGTAATAAAGGGACTGAAGCTGGAGGGCTGCAATGTGAATACCCATCCCGAATCCTTGCCTTTCTTTTTGGCGGTAAACGCTGCTGCTTCCAGGACGCTGGCAGGAATGCCTTTCAGATCTTCGGGATCAGTTATGTGCAGTTCATAGGCATTCGTGGCATTGAGCACGTGATCACTAAACTTCGGAGATAGCTGTGAAAGCTCCATGGCAATTTCGGTGAAGCGTTTCTTCTTGTCATCAATGAGGAGTGCGCCACCACGAATAAAGCCCTTGTAACGACGATCAATCAGGCGATAGCGCTCAGCAGCTTTGATGGCTTCCTTGTCATTGATATCCCCGGGAAGCTGAGGTTGGGGTTTTCCCTTGACTTCCTGATCGTAAACGGCTTTGACCCGCTCAAAGATCTTGGGATCAGTTGCGATGCTGGAGCTAAACTCTGCCAACATCGGGGAAATCTTTTGCGCCAGAGCTTTAAATTCGGCATCCGAGTGGGCACCCAGCAGATTAAAATATACTGTGGAAGCATAATCGAGCTCAGTGCCGCCATCTTCCAGAGCCATTATGGTATTCTCAAAACTGGGAGGTTCGGGGTTATTTTTCATGGTCTCGATTTCTGCTCTGGCAATACGCAGAGCTTCCTCAAAGGCAGGCATGAAGTGTTCAAGTTTGATCTCATCAAAGGGTATCGCCTTCAGACGATGGGGATTTTCCTTGCGAAGTAAGGGATTCATATCCTCTCCTGTAGTGTAATTATTCTTTGAGTGCATGAAGAATGCAGAGCTGATTTCCGTCAAATAGTTTGCCGATTTTCCTTGATGTACTCTCCCCGCTATTCCTGTTCCAGGACAACTGCAGTACCTGATGCAGCAACCAGCAGCATGCTATTACCAATTACTTCGTAGTCAATATCCACACCGATTACGGCATTGGCACCCAAACGCATCGCTACATTCTTCATTTCTTCCAAAGCAGCCTTTCTGCCATCTTGCAGCTTGCTCTCATAAGCACCGCTACGTCCGCCCACAATATCGGTAATCGAAGCCATCAGGTCACGCAGGATGTTTGCGCCCATGATGGTTTCCCCAGTAACAATATCCAGATATTTGACAATTCTGAAACCCTGAATCACGGGAGTAGTAGTAATAAGCATGATAATCTCCTTGGGGCAAATTTACCTTCTACTCTAAAGGAATGACGGCCGTGTCAAGCTAAATCGGCCAACCAATCCCAAAGTTGTTACCGGGTGTTGATATCTGTCAACAGATATTCCTCACGCTGGAGGGTAACACTTCATAACCTGCGGCCTCGTTCGACCCGAGACGTGTTGAATCCTTTGGTTTTAATGTATAATGCCATCCTGTTGTCAACTGCCCTGAATCCCTGAGGGGTTGAATCATCATACCGAAAGTGCGTAGCGAAGCAGAATCCCACGTCACGATATGTTCTCGCAGCAAGGTATTACTTGACAGAAAAAGCTATTGATGTAGTAATGAGTCTAGAATGTTCATAGGGAGTTAAAATGAGAAAGCATCTGTTGATTCTTGTTTTTGTCGTTCTACCACTCATCGGCTTAGCCCAGGAAATGCCTTTCCGGGTAAAATCCTCCAATCGTTACAGCGCATCTAGCATGGTTGGCACTGTCGAAATTGACTCCACGAAGTACTATCAGCTCCGCTTCATCCAGGAGTTTGATTACAAAAAGTGGGGTATGGGAATTGATCTGGACTTCTTGTTTGACCGTGATTATCATTTGAAGAAAAGCGATTGGGACCATATCGGTGACTTTCTGGGCAAGATCTATTATGTCCGTTATGGCGATCCCGGAGATCCCATCTATGGGCATTTTGGCGGTTTTCCCCGGCGCTCGGTGCGTAACGGCCTGATCATGCACAACTATTCCAATATGTTCTTCTATCCGGATCAACGCAATTTAGGCCTGCTCCTGGGAGTGAATCCAAACATCAAGATGAAGCCGGAGATCGAAATCTTCAGCTCCGATATCGAGCGTTTGCCGATCTTCTCGATCAGCGGCCATTTCAAACCCCTGCCGGATTCTTCTTTGCAATATATCCGGGATTTGGAGCTGGGTATGGCGCTGTTTACGGATCGCAATCAAAAGGGAAACCTGAAATACACCCTGGGGGATTCGCTGTATCATGCCATCGACAGGGGTGATCCCAAAGCTCTGAACATCTTCAGCTATGATTATACCTTGCCCATATTGAATACTGACAAGCTTGTCCTGGGTAATTATGCAGAGATTGCTCACATTGTGGATCACGGAACCGGGTTTATTCTTCCGGGAATCTATGCAGATTTGAACTATCTGAAAATCAATCTTGAATACCGCAAACACGGGGATAGCTTCATTCCCGGCTATTTTGATCACTTCTATGAGGAGGAGCGTTGCACCCTGGTTCCAACTTCAGACAGCACCTATGCTTTGGTTACAAAAGAGGATCTGCTCTCAGAATCCCGGGCAGCATACGGATTCTATGGCAAATTGGAAGGGCTGATCGGGGAACGCCTGAAAGCAATGGTGGCCTGGCAAAACATGTATGGTGACGATGTAAGCAATGGCAAATCCCTGTGGTTCAGCTTATGGGTGGATACTCGTTATGGCATGCTGGAAAATGTCTCTTTTGCCTATAGTAAAACTAGAGTGAATGAACTCAGCCTTGGTAAAGTTGCGGTTCCCAGAGCGCAGATGACCGCCAGTTTCACCCTCAGCCTCAGCGAGAAGCGGCGCTGGTTCCTGATTGGGAAATACAGCGAGAAATACAAGGACAAAGAAGGCGGCATCAACTGGTGGAAGGATACCAAGCGCTCTGCCGCGGTTGGTGTGAAAGTTACCTTCTAAAGCGGTTTTCAACCCGTAGCTTCGGAAAGCTACGATATGTAGTTAGCACCATCGCCCTCATGACTTTGCCTCAGTTTTGGCTCAAGTTT
Organism: Candidatus Cloacimonadota bacterium; assembly: GCA_023230025.1. Lineage (GTDB taxonomy): Bacteria > Cloacimonadota > Cloacimonadia > Cloacimonadales > Cloacimonadaceae > UBA5456. Next base: position 3,102 of record JALNYD010000221.1, read on the forward strand.
AGCCGAGCTGAAATCGGGCTAAAGCCTCGGGGAAGAGCCCCGAATCCTGCGGAATCGGATTGTTACTTCTGACAGATGGGACAATAAAAACTGGAACGGCCTCCCAACCTGATGTTTGCCAGATCATGACCCAGGGGACACTGTTGTTTCTGGTAAACCTGAAGAAAGTGCTGAAATTCCCCCGTTTTATCGTCAATACGCCGGTAATCGGAGATACTGGTTCCGCCAACGGACAGCGCTTCGGCTAAAACGTCTTTGGTGTGTTTCACCATGATCCGAGCTTGCTTCTGGCTGATTCTGTGTCCCGGGGTGTCAGGCCGGATTCCGCTGCGATACAGCAATTCACAGACATAGATATTGCCCAATCCTGCCACCAAGGCCTGATCCAGCAACAGATTTTTGATTGGGGCTTTTCGCGAGTGAATGCTTCCATGCAAATAGCGGGCATCGAAATCATCGGATAAGGGTTCCGGGCCCAATGCCGGCATATAATTCGCCAGGTTGGCGGTTTTCACAATACTGATCTTGCCAAAAGTGCGGGGATCAATGAAGCGCAGCACATCTCCACCTTCCAGGATAATGCGGGCACGTTCATGCTTGTGAATGTCCTCCGGATTGGGGTCATAGACCAGTTTACCCGTCATTCTCAAATGGATGATCAGGCTATGAAGGTTATCCAGATTCACAATCATATATTTGCCCCGGCGCAGAGCCTGGATCATTCTGGCGGGAAAGGGTTCTGCACCAATTATGGGATCCCGGATCAAAGTTCCCGGATAGTATCCTTCCACAGCGCTGATCACACGTTGATCCAGGACACTGACCAGGCCATCCAAAACAGTTTGTACTTCAGGTAATTCGGGCATTAGCGATCCAGATATTTATGGATTTTATAGGCTGCCAGAGCGCCATCGCCCACCGCGGTGGCAACTTGCCTCAGGGATTTGGCCTGAACATCTCCGGCTGCCCACACTCCCGCCAGGGATGTCTGATGCTCGCGGTCTGTGACGATGTATCCATCTTCCATATCCAGTTGACCCTTGAATAGTGATGTATTCGGATTCGCTCCGATAAAGATGAATATACCATCCACCGGTAAATCACTACGCTGGTCTGTCTTCAGGTTCTTCAGATGCAGTTTGCGCTCAGAATCCTGGAATGCAATTTCATCTACAACGGTATCGGTGATCAGCTCGATTTTGGGCTCTTGTCTGACACGTTCGATCAGGATCGGATCTGCTCTGAAGCTATCCCGGCGATGGATGATATAGATCCTGGCAGCATACTTTGCAATGAACAGGGATTCCTCAAAGGCTGAATTGCCACCACCCACCACTGCCACAGTCTTATCCGGATAGAATGGTCCATCACAGGTTGCACAATAGGATACTCCGTGTCCTGAATACTCCTTTTCACCAGGGACATTCAAGGTTTTGGGAGATGATCCGGTGGAGATCAACACAGCACGCGCTTTCCAGGTATTGTAATCTGTAGTGATCTCTTTGATCTCTCCGGCCAGATTCACCGCTTTCACAGCTTCATTGACAATCTCCAGCCCAAAGAACCTGGCCTGAGCCTCCATATCGCGGGCGAGCTGCTTTCCCAATACCGGTTCTGGGAAGCCCGGGTAGTTCTCCACCCATTGTGTGGCGGTAAGCTGCCCCCCTGCCACAGCAGCTTTCTCGATCATTAGTGTTTTGAGCTTATATCTGGCAGCATAAAGCCCGGCGGAAAGACCCGC
>JALNYD010000222.1 GCA_023230025.1 Candidatus Cloacimonadota bacterium
GAATTGCCCTCGCCAATGGAGCGCCTGCTCTGCGGTGATGTCGGCTTTGGCAAAACCGAGGTTGCCATCCGTGCCGCCTTCAAATCCGTGATGTCGGGGTTCCAGGTCGCTGTTTTGGCTCCCACCACACTTTTGGTAGAACAGCACTTTCGGGTCTTCAGGGAGCGCCTGGCTCAATATCCAATCCGCATTGCCATGCTTTCCCGCTTCAGAAGCAAATCAATGCTGAACAAAGACATCCAGGATATAGCCTCCGGAGCTGTGGATATCGCCATCGGAACTCATCGCTTGCTCTCCAGGGACATATCTTTCCCCAAGCTGGGACTTTTGGTTATCGACGAAGAACACCGCTTTGGAGTGCGTCACAAAAACCGTCTGCGCAGCATGCAAAGCAATGTGGATACTCTCTATATGAGCGCCACCCCCATCCCCCGCACCCTGAACATGGCTTTGGCCAAGCTCAAGGAAATATCATTGATGCAGACCTCCCCCAAGGAACGGCTGCCCATCCGCACCATCATCACCATGCGGGATATGGAGGTGATCAAGGATGCCATCCGACGGGAAATAGATCGCGGCGGCCAGGTTTTCTTTGTCCATAACCGTGTGCAGACCATCGAAACTATCGCACTGGAACTGCGCCGGGAAATGCCCGATGTCTCCTTTATGGTCGGCCATGCCCAGATGCCGGAACACCATCTGGAAGAGGTGATGAAAGCCTTTGTGGATCACGAGTTCCAGGTGCTGATCTGCACCACGATTATCGAAAACGGGATTGATATCCCCAATGCCAATACCATCCTCATTGATCGTGCAGATACCTTTGGCATCGCTCAGCTCTATCAGATGCGCGGAAGAGTTGGCCGCAGCAACCGCCGTGCTTATGCTTACCTGCTTGTTCCAAAAGGCAGCACTCAAATCGCCCGGCAAAGACTGGAAGCGCTTACCCAATATGATTATCTGGGAGCAGGATTCCAGGTAGCCCTGAGAGATCTGGAACTTCGCGGGGCTGGCACAATCCTGGGCACCAAACAAAGCGGCATCATCCAGGCCATAGGCTTTAATTACTACAACCGGTTGTTAGGACGTGCCATCGAAGCTGTGGAAAGCGGCGACACCAGCGTTCTGTATGCCGAAGACAGCCCAGCTACCCGGCAAAGCATCAAGACTGAGCTCGACCTCTATCTACCCCCGGAATACATTGATAATGATGAAGAACGCCTGCGCATCTATCGCCGCCTGGGTGAACTCTCTTCTCTCAAGGAGGTCGAGGAGTTTGAGACAGAGCTGATGGACCGCTTTGGTCCGGTCCCGGAAAACGCCCGCTGGTTACTACTCTTTTTCAAGGTTGATCTGCTATCCAAAGCCAGGAAGCTGAAGAATTGCAGCGTAAAGCGCGGCACCATGACTCTGGAATATGACGCAGCCCACACCCCTCCAAAAGCTGAAATCCTCCGCTTTACCGGTAAGATCAAAGAGCCCCTGCGCTTTGAGGCAGCCAAGACTCTGAAGCTGATCATTGAGCTGGATCCAGAGCTGGATTCCCTGCAGCAGTTTGAGCGCGCCATCGAAATCCTGGCTCTATAAACTCCTCAGATAGGGAAAGCAGTGCAAAGCTCTTGTTTTCCCTTGTTGCAGCTATCTCTTAACGGATGGCATAGGCTTTAAAGAATCTCCTGGGAGTATCTCCAATCGGGCTGGTCCATACATTGATCGGTGAAAAGTTACCACTACTGCTGATGTCGCTGAACTCTCCATCAGGGGTGTCTGATGCGAAGACTTTGTAAGAAATCGCCCCGGCAACCGGGCTTATGGTTAGACGTACGTCTCCGGCAACAATCTCAATGCTAAGCGGGGTCTGCACCGGTTCCGGACTGGGCAGACTAACCCGCCCCAGAGGAGAATACATGGAATAACCATTTGTGAAGTAAGTACGCAAACGATAGAAATATGTAGTTCCGGCGCTCAGTCCGGTGATTACTTTGGAAGTCTGGGTACCGGCATTATAATTACTATATCCGGATACAAAGCTGGTAAACAGGCTATCCGTGGAAACCTGCAAATAATAGCTGCTTCCCGTGATCGGTACACTCCAGTTTGCGGCAAAGGAAGTTTGTGTAACGTTTGTGGCAGTTTGCGGCACAGGAGTCCAGAGATATTGAGCAAACTCAGGATGATCCACAAATGGATTGCGATTGCCCTGGCGTTCAGATATGCGTTCGTTGCGCCGGATTTCCCAGGCATCCACAGGATCCTGAGCATGCCACTGCAACATCGTGGAAAGCTTGCCATAATAGGGCTGACCAGAGGGAGAGCTATTGTTATAATCCACAATTTCCAGATCGTAGGAAGTATCTGTTCCCTCATAACGCACTGCCATATACATGATCATTCTGGCTACATCGCCTTTTTCCTCATCGCGAGGTTCCCAGGTGCTGCTGGTAGTATAGTTCCCAGTCGCTCCTGAATAGCCGGAATAAGGCGAAGCATCGATGTATTCATTTCCACCCTCATCAAAATCCTTGTTTCCTTTGGCAGAGTTAACCGTGGCATCACAGGGACGCATATGGTGCAAATCAGTTCCGGCAGGGCGCGATTCACCAAAATCTCCATGAGATTTGCTCCAGGTATGTTCCCGGTTCCACTGCGTAACTCCTCCACCATAATGGGATTTGGGAATGCTCCAACCGGTATATATTTGAATGATGTTGTTCGTATTAGCAGGGTCTTCATCGGTATATCGCAATTGGGTCCACAATGCATCATAACTGTACTTGGTGGTATGTGTGGTTCTGAGAAGATCATGCAGACTGCTTTTGAGGTTTGATCCATATCCGGAAATGCCTTCATAGTAGCCAATATACTGATCGTTCAGAGTGCTAAACGAGGCTGGATTGCCGGTTGCAGTACTGCTCAGATACATCGTTTGAGGCCCGGTGCCATTATAGTCAAACACCCTGAAATGATAGGTTGTATTAGGTTGCAGGCCTTCCACAAATACTCCGTTGTAAGTAGAGCCTTCAATAATTTCCGTGGCACCGTTATAAACCACTTGTTGTCCAGATCCACTATAGACTGGATTAGCAGCTGGATTAGTCCCATTTTGAGGAGTACTGAAATAGTTCGTGGTATTCATAACCACAATCCGCCGCGCACCGTTTCCTGGCGTCCATTCCAAACTGATATCATGGCTGGCAACTGCAGCTTCAATATTGCTACTCTGGATGGTGGGCGTAGATACACTTTGCGTAAATACACTGATTTCATTCGAATCATCACTGCTAACATAAGCATTTGAAGCCCGCACTACATAGAAATACTGCACATCGGAATCTAGACCACTAAAGAGGAAGCTCTGCACATTTCCCACATCGAGATCTTGATAAATATAGGATAGTGACCTTTGACGCAGGTTGTGAGAGCCAAAATAGCTGAAAGTATCCACTGCATAGGAATCCCATTCAGTGCCCAAAGTAGTAAAGGCACTGCTTCCGGTTCCGATGGGATTCTGAGTGATCCCTTCTGTTACTCCCGGCTTCCGCACCAGAGTTTTATCCACAGTACTTAGATCGCCCGCAGTCCAGGCATCGCCAGGATCATCATCAATTACTCCAAAAATATCTACATAACTTTGGGTGGAAACCTTATACAGGGCCAGAGCATCATCTCCGTTATAGTTCAACACGCCACCATTGTTGATATAGTCTGCCAGTGAGGTCAAGGCAAAATCGGCATTGCTATGTGCCAAAGTGTAAACGTCGTTGTGGTCCAAAACTCCACTCAAGGTAAGTGTTGTGCTGGCTGATGATGCTCCATTGCTGAAGAGCATCACCTGATAATCGGAGAGGTTCACCGGCGAGCCGGTACCATTATAGATCTCCAGGGCTTTGTTGTAACTACTTCCTTCAATATACTCGGAAAAAAAGAGTTCCTGAGTCTGGCCACCGCCACTGCGGGTATATAGATCAATCTGATAGCTCGTAGCTCCGGTAACCGCCTGCCAATTGGCACGGAAACCACCAGGGCTGATTTCGCTTGCCGCCAGAGCAACAGGAGCGTTAAGCTCAAGGGGTAACACATCTCCGCTAAGCGAAACTGTATAATTCAAGCCAGACGAGCTTAGCGATAGCTCTTGCGAATAGCTTCCCAGAGCGAGATCTGCCTTCAGTCTCACATAAACATCGGTGGATGCGAGCATACCCGATATAGGAAAAAGATTCAGGCTGGAAGCATATCCAGAGCCCGCATTTGCTGATATTTCATAAGCAGAAGGAGCCGTTATCGTAACTGCAGTACTGAGATTGCTGCCACTCACATTGAAGCTTTGGGCAACAGAGGGACCACTATTCCACAGATATTCAAATCCGCTTAGTTCCGAAGGTGCAATACTTAGTTCCGGATCTGGCTGTCCGCTATATGGATTCCAGCTAAAATCATCAATCATGATTCTTTCTGTGGTCCCGTTGGCTATTAGACGGATTTGGATGTTGTTAGCCGAGCTATTGATCGTGCCGGAAAACAGCTTCCAGGCACTGGATTCATCCAGGTTGGCATTGTTTATCACCGAAACCAGGTTCCAATTGCTCCCATCTGTGCTGTACTCCAGATTCATGTCGGGAGAGGGAATGCCATCCCAGCGACGAATCTTCAGGCTAAAATCTGCTACACCTCCGGAGGCGATGGTGATCACCCAATTCACATTTGTCACATCCTTCAAGCGCCAGGCATAGGTGCCAAAAGCTCCCGGTTGACCATCCTGACTGGTAGTCGTTTGACGTAATGCTGGGCCTCCGGTGGCAGAAAACAAGCCATCTGTATATGAATGATTGGTGGTGTAACT
>JALNYD010000223.1 GCA_023230025.1 Candidatus Cloacimonadota bacterium
CCGCGCGGGCGTTTCGTCGGCTGGGACTTCAAACCGCTCCCAGAGGGCGTAGTGGCGCCGGCAAGGATGGGGCTGGCGGAGCTGGCAGAGAGGGTTAAGGGGCAGGTTAACGGGGGAAAATCGGGAGACAAAATTGCGATTCAGAGTTAGCCGAAGCAAAGCTGCGATGGGATGCTCAAGCCCTCGGTCAATCGTGATCTGGGCTGCCCTCGTAGAATCCACCTAACATCTGTAAAACCATGGGGAGAGTACGATGAGCGCCAAAGAAAAGAGAAATTACTGGAGAAAAGGGTTGGAGGACAACCCCATGCGTCGATGTGTGACGGCGAGGCTGCTCTGGAGGAGAGTTCGGAGAGAGTACTTGCCAAGCTGGATACTAGCCAGGCGCGTCACCGCGCTAGCTCTTGCTGTTGTATTTGGATTCATGTCATCCGTATTGGCTCTGGACCTTCAGGAGTTCGTTGCGGAGACTGAGCATGACGGACTGGTCGGCGCAGCAGCGGCAGACCAGCTGCACGACGGGAACAACCAGGACATGACAAGTGCCGGAGAAGGTAGATTGCGTAGTGCAGCTGATTACTGGTACAGTATAAGCAATGATGAAGTTACAATCACAGGGTATCGCGGTGCCGGTGGGGATATCACTATTCCTGGTAGTATTGATGAATATCCTGTCACCAGCATCGAGGATGAGGCGTTTAGTGACTGCGCCGTCATCACGAGTGTGACGATCCCCAACAGCGTCACCAGTATTGAGAATTATGCGTTTCGTGAGTGCTCCAGCCTCACGAGTGTGGTAATTCCTGACAGCGTCACCAGAATCGGGGAGGGGGCGTTTCTTCGTTGCTCCGGGCTGACGAGCGTGGTGATCCCCACCAGCGTCACCACTATCGAGATGGGAGCGTTTTGTGACTGCACCGGCCTCACGAGTGTGACGATCCCCAATAGTGTGACCATCATAGGGGGACAGGCGTTTGGTAGTTGCTCCGGCCTCACGAGCGTGGAAATACCCGACAGCGTCACCAGAATCGAGTTTGGGGCGTTTTCTCATTGCTCCGGGCTGACGAGTGTAGTAATTCCTGACAGCGTCACCAGCATCGAGGAGATGGCGTTTAGTGACTGCTCCGGTCTCACTAGCGTGGTGATTCCTGACAGCGTCATCAGCATCAGGAAGTATGCGTTTCGTGGCTGCTCCAGCCTCGCCTCCGTGGTGATCCCCAATAGCGTCACCAGTATTGAGAATTATGCGTTTTTTGGCTGCTCCAGCCTCACCAGCGTGGTGATTGGCGACAGCGTCATCAGCATCAGGGAGTCTGCGTTTAGTGGCTGCTCCAGCCTCACCAGCATTTATATATGGGGTACACCTCCGAAAGTTGTGCTGGAGGGGGCTTTCGGAAGTGTTCCCGGCACCGTCTACTACATATTCGGCACGGCCGGCTGGGGCGCCGAGTTTGGTGGCTTGCCGACGGCGGTGTGGACGAGTGAGGTGACATTTGTGGGCAATGGCGGCACGCCGTCCTTGTCAGAACAAATCTATAATGCTGGAGTAGCTTACACCGAACTGCCGACTGCAAATCGCCCAGACTTCAACTTCACTGGTTGGTGGACAGCAGCTGAAGAAGGTTCCAAAGTCGACACAACCACACTTGTCCCGCTGTTAACAAGCGGTCACACTCTCTACGCACAATGGGAAGTCCCCCCCGGTTTTTTCTCTGTAAAGTTTGAATGGGGTGTACACGGAATCCGCACGGGGGGGGGGTGAACAACATCAATCGATCAAAGATGGAATGGCTGCCGAAGCTCCGCAAGTAACTCCCCGGCAAGGTTGGGGATTTGTCGGTTGGGACAGGGATTTTAGTCATGTAACCGCTCCCATATCGGTACGAGCATTGTATTCCTATCCATATACTCTTGCCAGCGGCTGGAACCTGATCAGTGTCAATTTGAATCTTGACGAGGAATCCAAGGAGCCGCTGCTGAATAACGGAGCGATGACGCTGGATGCAAGCAGCCAGGCCTATGCTCTCGGCGGCGACTTGGCCGCATCTCAGGCATGTTGGGTATTTGCACTAGATGAAGAAGAGATCACCCTTGTCGGCACTTCTCCAGAAGATTTTGATTTTATGGCCGGCTTGCAACCAGGATGGAATTTTGTCGGGCCAATGGAGGACAGCTTGTTGATGGGCAATGCTGCCATCGCCTGGGGCTGGGATGGACAACATCTATATCCCACAAAGAGCATATTGAGCGGTTCCGGTTATTATTTATGGCTATGTCACAACAAACAGTTGATAAATAGCCATTTTTATAGGGGAGTATCAGAACTCCCCTACAAACTGTTATTTGCAGTTATCTATACTCATTTGGAATTTCGATATGAAGTGTCTCACACAATAACTTCACATCATGTGCATCATTTTCATCAAACTCGTATCCCAGATGGAACATTACTTGACTATATGGTTCAATACAGGAAACCTCTATTTCCTCAATTCTTCCTTTACCCGAAAAAGTTTCTACCGGAAAACAATCCCCATCATAAAGAATTTCACCTTCGTCCGTATATTCAAAACAATGCAAATCAATAATTCTGTTTTTCAAATCTTCCCATACAGTATGGTTCAATGTTGTATATTCCATCTTAATCTCATAAAAGCCATTAGCTTTCATTATTTCTATAAAGTTCTGATAATCGTTCTTTTCTACAAAAATGTCAATATCATTATGGGCTCTTGACTGATATCCAAGAAGAGCATCTACACCCCAGCCACCATCAAGAAAGACTTTAATCTCCGCATCTATTGCAAATTGAAGAATCTGTTTTACATCTGTTATATTGACCATCTTATCATCTCCACAAATTCTAATTAGGCGACCAGAGGAACTGCTGGTCTGTTTGATAAATCTCTGCATTTAGCAGTTTTCAATGTTGCCAAAACGAAAGTTAAGAAGATGTTCCTTTTCTCCATGTCGCTTTCTTTGGCGTAATTTACAAGGTTATTCCACACAAGATAGTTGTTCAGATACTTGGTAGAAACACCGTTAAAGCCACGCATAAACCTCTTTAGCTGGCTATGGTAGCTATTGATATGTTGGATATTATAAATGCCTTTCTTGGCTTTGCCAGTCTTTAACTGCACAAGGTCAATGCCATTGGCATTTGTAAATCTCACATAGGAGTTCATCTTGTCCGTAACAAGAGTGGAATTGGTCTTAATCCTACCATCATAAATATGATGTAAATCTCTTGTAGAAACTCTACCAGTATTCGTAATCTTGGAGATAGACAAGCCATTCCTATTAACCGCACAAGGAACACATACCTTTTCTTGGGACAAGCCTCTGATATGTGTAGAATGACCACGCTTATGAGCCTTGCGTGGCATAGCAAATGTCTTACTCTTGCTATGATTGCCCTTGTACGAGATGGCGAAAAAAGTTTCGTCAGCCTCAATAATGCCGTCAAGGGTAACATCGTCTGCCATATTCTGAAGTGCATCCAAAATCTTGTGTCTCCAAAGGAATGCGGTGTTTCTGTGAATCCCACAAGCAACAGCAGTCTTACGAATGGATAAGCCATTCATCATACAATCAATGTACTGCTCCCACACGGACAAGTCTTTTCTTGTACCAGACACAATGGAGTTCGTAGCAATCACGAAGGACTTGCCACAATCCTTACATACATATCGCTGTGTGCCATCTTTACGATGACCATTGCGAACCACATGGATACAGCCACAAAGAGGGCATACACGACCATTTGCAAAGCGTTCCTTTGCTACGAAATCTTCAATATTCAAAGACTTTACAAAGGCAGGACTTAAAAGCATTGTTTTAAGGCTTTCCTGCTCTGCGACAGTCAACTTACCGATAATATCTAATGCGTCTTTGATAGTAGGCATATCCAATTACCTCCTTCGGTGGTACTGTTTCTTACTATTATTATACGCTATTTCTCGTCAAAAATCAACCATTTGTTGTGACAGAGCCTTCTTTTTAAATTATCGAGTTATCCTCTGCATTTGCATCAGTGGTCATGATGTACTCAATTACCGCCAGGTTGCTGTAGCGAACTGATCCACCGATAGTCTTACGCTTGAATGGAAATGCGTTGTTTTTCTCCAGAGTTTTGAAGTTGGATAATCCCAACCCAAGCATTTCAGCAACTTCCTGTTGCTTCAGAAGTCGTGGTGGAATAGCGGGAATCAATTCGTTGTGTTTTATCAGATTTTTCAGGTTGCTGATGATGTGGTTGGCTTCGAGGTTGGAAATGTAACCGATTTCGATCCAGGGCTGCATCAGGCGCTGCAAGAGTTTAACTGTTTGAGGACGCAAAAGCTGATTTGAGTACATGACTTTTCCTTGTCGTTTTTGGGCTGTTTTATTGCAACGTTTACTAAAGTAAACGTCTGGGGAAAGTCATTTGATTAAAAAAGCCATAACCTCCTCAAATGCAGTACTTTATATAGATTTTAACAAAAACCGGATTTTTTCATTTTTTTGTATCCAAGCGCTATGTATTGGTATGCCCAAAAACGATCTTCTGGAAGCTGGGAACCGTCATGATTCAGCGAGGTTTTTCCGTCGAAATCTTCCAATCAAAAAATATTCCGTTTCTGCCATCATTTCCGAGCCTTCACCTTCTTTTTCTTTTTCCATGCCTGAAGAAATGCCCGAATATCCTCGTTATCCATCCCTTCAATCTCCTTCATCAATTCCTGTCGGCTTTCATCGGTGTTGTCATCGGCCTTTTCGCTGGCTTGCGATATTTTGGCATCCTGGCTTGGTAATGCATTGAGAATAGCCGTCTTGGCTGT
>JALNYD010000224.1 GCA_023230025.1 Candidatus Cloacimonadota bacterium
GAGCCATACGAGTTGGATGTTCTAACAATGCTAACTTCTTTCTGATCATCATATTGTGTTTATAGCATTGGATTCGGCAAAACTATAGGGAATGTCCAAGTGCTTCTATAAATGGTGGTAGATTTGATTTTTGGTGATAAAACTGGGTTTCTTGACATAGGAAAGTCCAAGACCAACTAAACATGTGTGCATGTCATATCTTACTTTCCTGTAATGTGATATCATCTGTTGTCCAAGTGAGAACGATTTGAAGTTTTCGGTGAGGGTTTATATGGAGCATATCACTTTTTAGGACTGACTACAGCTAAGTGCTTGCAAAATCAATTGTCACATATCCAGAATGGCTCGAATCTCCGCGTGAATGCCGAGTGCACCAGCCCAGATTGCTATTCTTCAGTGCAAAATACCTCTTGCCCCCTCTACTAGCACGGACGCCATGCGAAACCCACGTGAACCCCACCCGAACTGGATTCAGGTGGAGTCCAGGTGGATTCCGGGTGGAATCCGTGCTGGTAGTGGGGTAGCTAGAATCCTCATACAAATTCGAAGACCGCCAAAAAATCCAGCATGGGGCGTAGCCTCATACCAAAAGCGGGTGGTGGGTGGGTATAGCTAATATCAAATCAAACCCGGAAAATCCATGTCTCATGTATAAAACGATTCCTATGTATGTGCAACGGTCTTAAAGATTGGCCTTGCTCCTGCCTGTTCAGCTAGAAGAGTGCTGGCTCGATCGCACTGCACTGAGGATCGATCCTGGAAGAGGGGATTGCGTGTAGTATGGAAAGTGATACAGTCCTGGATGCTTTCATCTGCATACAAAAAGGAGCAAGCCGGGGCTTGCTCCTGGATATACGGGCTATATATCTACTATTTCTTTACACTGAAAGAATAGATACTGCGTTGATTGGATTGGACTTTCCAGCCCAGCATGAGATCGGCAATGGCTTCAGTTTGTTTATCGCTGAGGTTGCCCATCAGATCACTCACGTTCGCGGCTTGGATTTTGCCGTTATTGATGAAGAGATCCACCTTTACTGAGGCTTGTTTGGTATCCTTGAGAGCGTTTTCGATCATGGATCTGAATTCGTCTTCGAGGGATACAGGGATGCCAAACTGGGTGGTGCTGTAAGAAGTGTCCTTATCGACAGTTCTGACCACGCGAGTTTGTTTGCCAGCTTCGCGGAATTCGCGGTCCCAATCTTCTTCCTGATCCTGGGCATATTCGATGCCGAGAATCTTGAGCTCGGTTCTACGATTTCTTTGGCGGCCTTCGGGGGTGTTGTTTGAAGCAATGGGTTTGTCGAAACCATATCCCACAGATTTGATACGGGAAGCTTCAATACCGTTCTTGATCAGATGATTGGCAACGGCTTTGGCTCTGGCTTCAGACAGTCTTTGGTTCCCATCGCGTCCACCCACGTTGTCGGTGTGACCGGAGAGTTCGATTTCCAGAGAAGTATTGGCATTCATGGTGGCGAGCACAGGTTCCAGAATTTTCAGGGAAGCGGGGGTAAGGATTGCCTTGGCAAATTCAAACTCCACGTTTTCTAGCTGGAATAGGGCTTCCTCTTCCAGGCGTACAAGGCGGAAATCTTTCACGACGTCGTGTTCTTCCGCTTTCACATCAAGGGTGCCGGAGACCTGCATGTAATTGGGTTTTGCCACGCGGAAATCAAAGCTTTCCTGACGGGGCAGGGTAACTGAGTACTCACCGTCGGCATTGGAATTGACCCTGTATTCCACCACTTCGTTATCCTTCACGTAGGACCAGAAGAGGTTGGAAGTAAGGGGCTTGCCATTGTTGTCGAGTACTTTACCGCTCACCTGAACATCGTTTCCGAGGGAAACCAGACGGATGATGGTATCGTAGCTGTTAGTGCCTTCAGGAATGCTGAGGATTTCTTCACGCGGGCCATAATTCGGCTCGTCGATATTGTACTTTACCTTCTCCACATTGGGCACATGCAGCTTGAAATTGCCATTATCATCGGCTTGAACCAGTACTTCGTTCAGTTCGCCGTCCCATACATAGGACCAGCGTACAGTACCGGGTACAGGTTTGTTATTCTCGTCCAGGATCTTACCGTTGATGGCGAGGTTTTTGGCATCGGGTTGGCCGGCATCGTCCTGACAGACGATGGCAACTGCCACATCCGCTTTATCCGCGGGGAGCGGCACGGTAGCGGTGGTCTTGCGATAGCCGGGGTGGTTCACTTCATAGCTTAAGTCTTTGGCATTGACCGGTAGAGTGAACTTGAAGATACCCATCTCGTCAGTGGGAACGATCCGCATGAAGGAATCGCCATCCACCGTGTAGATCCAGACTACATCGGTCTTGATGGGTCTGCCATTGACATTGCTGACGGTACCGCTAACGTTGTAGGCGTTCATAGGAGCGCTGTCCATCGGTTTACCGGTGATGGCGGCGATCTGATCTTTTACACGTTGCAGCAGTCCCAGATCCAGGTAGTAAATATCTTCCTGGCCCATGCCGCCGGGGCGGTTTGAGGTAAGGAAGGCAAACTTGCCATCAGGCGAGGTGGTGTAGTAACGATCATCTTTCACCGAGTTGATAATGGGGCCGAGATTTACAGGTTTGGACCACATGGTCCAGCCATCGCCCATTCTTTGGGTAACGAAGATATCATTTCCACCATACCCGGAATGGCCCTTGGAGGCAAAATACAGGTACTTGCCGTCGGGGCTGATAAACGGTGATTGCTCGTCGTATTCGGTGTTGATCACAGCGCCGATGTTCACCGGCTCCGTCCAGGCACCGCCACGTTTCTGAGAAACGAAGAGGTCGTAATTGTCGTGATTGCCATGGCGATTGCTGGTGAAGACCATCACTTGATCGTTGTACACGAAGGGCTGCAAATCATAATACTTGCTGGATACTTCGCTGATCAGTGAGGGTTTGGACCAGTAGCCGCGATCGGATTTGACGCTGTAATAGATATCACCATTGGTGTTTGATTTGTGGTAGTATCCGAAGAGGTAGGCTGTGTTGCCGTCTTTGGAAAAAGATGCCAGGGATTCATTGAAATCCGTGCAGAGCTCTTCCACTTCCTCGGGCTGTTCCCAGACCATGTTTTGATGGGTGGAAATATAGATGTTTTCCTTGGCGTAAAGACTTCTACGCAAGGAAGAGAAATACATGTATTTACCATCAGGTGTTACCACGGGGGCATATTCAGATTCTGAAGTGTTTACGTTTCCCCGCAATTTACCCAAAGATACTGCTATGGGAGATTGCTCCTGATAAAGGCTTGCTTCCCGGATCATTTCCAAGAGATCGCCGCGCACCAGATCTTCGGTGCCCAAAGAATTTTTCCCATACTCCGAAAGCCAGTAGTAAGCGTCCTTGAATTCACCCAGAGCGAGGTGTACTTTTCCGCGCAACAGGGCATATTCCAGGGTTGTGCTCTCCGAGGGGTCCAGAATAGAGAGAGATTGCTTTGCCGCGATATAATTGCCCAGTTCATAATGCTGCTGAGCGTTTATAAAGCTACGGCTTTCGGATTGGGCAAATGCGAGCTGGCATGCCAGGAGGATCATCAACCAGATAGTAAGTTTCTTCATTGTTTCTCCTAGTTGGCTTTTGCTCCCCCGGCTTTGGCGGCCGGAGGAGCATCAGCACAGAATGTTTATCGCGTACCAGTTGCCACAGGCTTAGAAGCGCAGCAGCAAGGAATAGAGATGGTTATCGTTTTGATAACTTTCTTTAGCCATCTGATAAGCGTAGTTCATTTCCAGCATCTTGAAGCGCAAGCCAAAACCGGCAGAGAAGGCACCGTCATTCATGCCGGCACGAATGCCTGCCTGAGTTTTGGACAAGATATCCGACCAAGTTGCATTTTCCCTTATCCGGATTCCGGAAAGCGAGGAACCAATCTCATTGTCGTCTTTCACGCCAAGCCAGTATTCAGCACCAACACGCAGGGCAGAATCCTTGAAGTCATCATTGCCCGCGAGATCAGCGGCGATTATCAGGCCGGGAATCGGGAAAGCGGCGATTGAAGGGATCATTTCGCGAGGAACCTTTGTTCCCTCACCGTCATAATCGGATACGACGTCGCGCACAGCGAAGCCCATATTGAAGTAACGGTTGAGGTGATACATGAGTCCCAGATCCAGACCATATCCGGTCATGGATTCATCATCCATAGTTGAGAGATACATTTTGGGAGTGATGCCCAGATTCAGTTTACCGATTTTCGCGGCATAGCTGACACCAATGTTATGATCGGCTGTATCAAAGCTGTTGGTGGCCTGTCCGGAATCGTTGTAACCATCGATATCGGACACATTGGATCCTTGCCAGTAAGCAGCCACATAACCTGTGGGGATCATAAATCCCAGAGCCACAACATTGTGGCCCTTATCCCATTCCATTCCCTGTCTTGTGGTAGTGGTCAATTCGATTCTCTTTACATCTGCCAGGACTGCCGGGTTCAGGTAAGCACTGGAGACGTTATCCAGAAAGGCTCCACCAGTACCACCCATACCGATCGAACGGGCGTCGATGCCAAGGCGGGTATATACCGCTGCCGAATTATCATCCGCAAAGACAGAAGATAGTGAGACTATCAGTATCAGGGCGATCAATATGCTTTTTAAATTATTCATTTTTTCCTTCCTTTCAAGGATGGAAGGGAGGGGGGTGAGCCCCTCCCCTCACTTCCATTATTTCCTGATAGCTATCTTTACTACCTTTTCAACTGTCTTCATGCCGTCGTTGGCCATGACACGGGCAAAGTAAGTACCACGTGCCAGTTTTACGCCATCGTTGTTACGACCATCGAAGACGATC
>JALNYD010000225.1 GCA_023230025.1 Candidatus Cloacimonadota bacterium
AAACAGCCTGGGATAAAGAAAAAGAAGATAGTGCAGAACAAAACAAAACTGAACAAGATACAGAAACCCAAGATCGGGGGATTGTTACAACCGAGGAAGAACTTGAATCCTTCTATATTGTAAAAGCCATTCTCATATCTCATATTCCCGGTAATAGGATTTCTTATAGAGATGCCAAAACATTATTCAGTATTTTGCTGGATAACAATATTAGGAAGCCGATCTGTAAATTGATTTTCAGTGACAAGAGAAAGGTACTTGTGTTATTTGAAGCAGACAGAACAGAAGTAAGAGTTTCTTTGGAAAGCATTGACGACATTTATAAGCATGCTGATAAGCTTTTAAACACATTGAGTTTCTATGAGAAATAGTTAGTTTAGCCGTGACCAAAGTGTCTGGGAGGAAACATGGATTCTATTTTCGCGTTAGTTATAATACTTACGTTTGTTATTGTGGTTATTGTAATCCAGCGTAGAAACAGTAGCACTAAAACCAATCCCACACAAGCGCACGTAGTTTTAAATAATATGCTTGAGGAATGTCAGCAATTATGTGACAGGGCATATGAAGAGCAGAAAATGCCAGAAGTAAGTTTGCCATTTCAAATTAAGAAGGGGGAAAAGGGTTACATTAAAGACCGTGTTGATTTTCACGAGCAACGCTCCAAATCCGTATCTACCCGTGGAGGAGGGGCTATAAGGGTTGCTAAAGGCATCTATCTTGGAGGTTCTCAGGGAACCAGCCGCAGCGTCCCGGAAATGCGTATGATCGACCAAGGTAACATCTTCTTCACAAACCAGAGAATACTATTTATAGGTGAGAACGCAGTTAAAGAATACCCTTTGAAAAGGATTATTAGTATCTCAACTGCTAAGGATGGCTTTTGGATAGCTTCTGAAGGTAAGCAGAAACGACAATTCTTCAAGACTTATCATAATCCGATGCTTTGGGATTTAGTACTACGTATGCACAACGAGTATATTAACCCGACTTTACCACCCCCACTTGCAAAATGGCTTTTTATGGGGATTTTCGGACTTCCATGCTAGAGGTGAAGACTGAAGATCATAACTGCTAAGTTGCTTTTCCTCATAGCGTTAGGCGCATATTATGTTTGCCAAATAGATCCATGCATGTCAAGCAATACGGCAAAATCTCAATTGTTGTCCCCCAAAGATTTAAGATATTGCTTGACAGCTTAAATGACTTCTCAATAGTGGCTTCCATGTTTATTAAGAAAGTGATCAAAACCTACAAAAGCACCGGTAAGTCATATACCGAATATCGCTTTGTGCGTGGATACCGCAGCAGTGCCGGTCCGAGGCACCAGACTTTGCTTACGGTGAGGGACATTCCTTTACCGGAAACCCAATGGAAGCTATTGGCAGATACCGTGGAAGCAATGCTCCACAATGAGATGCTCCTGTTTGTGGACGAAAATGTCGAAGCTTTGGCCAGGCATTACAGCAATCTGATCTTGGCCAGGCATCCGGATTATGGTCAGCAGGAAAGGGGGCTTGATCAGCCTGGAGAAGTAGATGATTTGGTCTATAGAAGCTCGTTTCGGGTCTTCAATGACCGCTCATTTGGGCCGGAATATCTGGGACACACCATGTACAAGCGTCTGGGATTTGACGACTTGTTTCGGGAGCTTGGTATCGCGGTGCGGCAGAGGAAGCTGATGAGTCTATCCATCATTGGCAAGCTTGTAGATCCCGGCAGCGAGAATGCGACCCGGCTTTGGGCTCGTGAGCTGAGTGCCATTGACGAGCTTTTAGAGGAAGACCTCAGCCGGCTTGGGCACAATTCACTATACCGGATCAACGATGCCATTTACAAGCACAAAGACAAGGTTGAGACGCATCTTTGCACCCAAGAGCGAAGTATCTTCAATTTACAGGAAAGCCTGTGTTTGTATGACCTGACCAACACCTTTTTGGAAGGCAGTGCTAAATCAATCCCCAAAGCGAAGTTTGGCCGTTCAAAAGAGAAGCGCAGCGATTGTCGTCTTTTGACTTTGGGCATGGTGGTAGATGAGCTTGGTTTCTGCAAAAAGACCAATATCCTCGAAGGCTCGGTAAGTGAACCTCACACTTTGCAGGAGATGATCGAGAGTCTTTCTGCCAATCTGGAATCTGGCCGCAAACCTACAGTAGTCATGGATGCCGGGATTGCCACTACACAGAACCTAAACTATCTCAGGGAAAAGGGCTATGATTACCTATGTGTATCCAGAACTAAGCCGACGTTTGAAACTGAGATTGATCCGACCGCAATGAAATTGGTTCATAAGGACAAGCGAAATCTCGTTGAAGCCCAGATCTTTAAGACTGAAGATGAACTCTTGCTGTATTGTCACAGTCAGAAAATGGAAGACAAAGAAAGAGCAATGCAAGATAGCTATTGCATGCGCTTTGAAGATGATCTGGAAAAGATCATCGCCAGCCTCAGCAAAAGACGCGGCAACAAGAGTATCGAGAAGATAATGGAGAGGATCGGACGTATCCGAGAACGCTACTCTGCAATCAGCAGGTTCTACCATATCGATGTGCACGAGAAAGACGGAACAGTGATTTCAATTGAATACCATAAGGTCAAGCAAGAAGAGGAAGATGAGCGTTTTTCCGGTTCATATTGGCTGAGAAGCAGCTGTCGCGAATGGGATGAACAGCAACTCTGGGATACATACATGATGCTGAACCGGGTCGAGGCAGCTTTTCGCAGCCTCAAACATGAACTGGCCTTTCGCCCCATCTACCATCGAACAGAAAGAAGGGCTGAAGCCCACATCTTCATCGCGGTTCTGGCTTACCACCTTCTCAACTCGATCTGCCTTCAATTACGACAAGATGGGATAAATGACTCCTGGAATACTGTTAGAGCACGAATGTCAACTCACAGAAGAGTGAGTATCACAGCCATGCGTAGAGACAAAACAACTGTAATAGAACGCATTACTAGCTCTGCTGAGCCATACCACCTGAAAATATACAAGGCTCTCAACATGAGCCCCAATCCTGTTATCAAAGCACTGAAACATACAAAAATGTAGTCCCCACGAAAAAACTATGTGCTTGCAGGAGAAACGTATAAGTGCTTAAAGTGGTAAAGTTGGGTTAACAACGCCGGTATACCTCACATTCACCTTGATTTGGAGTAGTAATATACGATGAATCGGAAGAGACTAGACATTCTGATATTTATCTTGTCGATCTATGTGTTACTAGAAATGTCCTTAGAATTCGTTCTCCCGTTCAGCCCAGAATTGATTCGAGTTACTACTTCAATCGATTATGTTGTTTGTTTCCTTTTCATTGGTGAATATGTCTATAAAGCTGCCACAGCATCAAGGCCTTTATCTTATGCTGGGGTCCATGTTTTTGATCTAATTTCTTCGATTCCAGCTATACCTAGTCTGAGATTCTTCAGGCTGATGCGTGTGTTCAGGTTTATGAGAGGATTTCGCGGGATTACTTCCTTGATCAAAGCATTCCAGAAGAAACCCATGGGTACTGCTTTGGTAACCTACACAATCTATACGGGAGTAATTTTGTTTTACAGCTCCCTTGCCTTTAACAAATACGAGTTCCTATTGAATGAGAAAGTTAATGGATATGGAGATTCTCTATGGATGGCTTTTACTACTTTAACCACTATTGGATATGGAGATATCTATCCAGTCAGCACAGAAGGAAGATTCGTTGCTGTTGTTCTGGTACTTACTGGAGCCGGATTTTTTGCATTGTTAAGCGGAGAAATGGCAACCTTATTAATTGGAACATCAAAACAGGACAAACATTAAGGCTAAATAGATAAGCACTTTACCCTTGTTCTGTTCCATTCAGATTCAATCCCCAAAGCTAAGCAAATGAGGGTAGTATGATAGTGAAGGGAGCATGCAATTCCGATAGCAGACTCATCAAGATATAGAAAAAGCGGCTAAAAGCCGCTTTTTCTATGTAATTTGTTGCAATGGGATATTCAGTTCCTCGGTGCCGGGGACTACAAAGCGGCCATTCCGGATTATATCTTGCGAACTCCCGTCTGCCCGTACTGCGGAGATTGATTGCAGCATTTCATAGGGCAGGGTGATATCCATGTGTTTGTTGGTATAGGCGTTAATGGGATCTTCCTTGCGGGTAGCTGATTTTTCGTTCTCCACTGCGATCATCTCTTTACCATTCAGAAAGCTGGGATGCGGGGCTTCCTCTTCATGGGAAAAGCAGGTGTCACCAATGGCAAAATGCGGTCCCATCTTTTCGATGATCAAAATGGGCAAGAGGTGCATAATGTCGTACTTTTTGGCAATCTGGTAGGCAGTGGTATTGGTACCAATGGCAAACTCACCGATGGGCAGGCTTTGATGAGGCAGCAGCAGGTTTTCGTGGATATAGCGTTTGCCCTCTTCGGGATCGGAGAAATTGGTGCAGGAATAGTCCTTCACCCAGCCATCTTCAAAGTGGATTTTGAGATTGAAGTAGCGCAGGTCTCCCAGGTAGATATCCTCCACATGCAAGGTGCCGTTGGTGCCTTTCAAAACGGGAGAGGTGAAGACTTCTCCCACCGGAATATTGACATCTGCCACGCAGTTTTCAAACAGGGTCTGGTGCAGTGGATCACTCATTTTGTGCATCATTACCCGGATATCCGTGTCGTTGCCGGGTTTTCCTTTGACATGGACGTATTCAGCGGCATCCAGCACATCGATGATATGCTGTTGTATACGAGCGTACTGTTTGCTATCCAGCAAGTTGATCTTCAGGGTATCGGCAAAGATTTCCGCGAAGCGATCGCCAATCTCGGTTGAG
>JALNYD010000226.1 GCA_023230025.1 Candidatus Cloacimonadota bacterium
CTGGAAGAAGTGCTTTCATCTATATTTATCGGCATAACCAGATTCAGAAAAACATAAGAGGTTTGTGATGAAGCTCGTCAGATTCAGTATCCTGTTAGTTGTGATAATATATGCAGGTCTTGGAGCAGGATGCTCACAGAACAAGCAGATATCCAGGAAAGCAGAGAACTATTTCAAGCAGGGAGACTATCATAATGCCAGCCTGATGGCAGTGGAATCACTAAAACTGAAGGCTTCCAATCCCAAAGCTCAGCAAACTCTTTTGTCAGCCTATCCTCTTGCGTTACAAGAACAGATTGAAGAGATTGACCGCTTGAAATCTGCCAATGATTCCCAAAACTGGCCCAGAATCCTGAAAGCTTATCAATCCCTGCAGACTCTGAACGAAGCTATCCGGAGTTTACCCCCCGTAACTGATCCCAATAGTGGTGAACGGATTCGTTTTGACTATCGGGATTACAGTTCCGAGATCAGCGATGCCAGAAACGAATCTGCTGATTATTTCTATCGGCAGGGTGTTCACCACAGCATGTTGAGTAGCGAAGCCAGCACTCAAAAGAAGGCTGCCGGATTTTTCAAAGAAGCCATGGTGTATATAACTGATTACAAAGATAGTGCACTGCGCTATGAGGAAGCCCGCCAAAAGGCTATTCGCCGCATTGCCATATTACCATTTGAGGACAAAAGTGGTTCACGAGGGCGATATGGAGCGATAAGTGACATGCTGGCGGATCAGATCATCAGTGGGATTCTGAAGGATAAAGCCAGCACCGAGTTTGTGGAGTTGATAACCCGGGATCAGATTGACCGCGTGATTGAGGAACAGCAACTCAGTAGCTCTGGATTGGTGGATGAGGCAAGTGCAGCCCGCATCGGAGTGCTTGTTGGAGCACACGAAATCCTCAGCGGACGCATCCTGCAGATAGATTATTCTTCTCCCAAGACAGTGAGCGTGGAACTGCTGGAAAAGTCCAATATCACTGTAGAACGCGAGGATGGGGAAGAGGACGAAGAGCTGGAAGTAGAGTGTATCTATAGCAAGCTTACCAAACGCAGTTCCTTGCAGATTGTTGCCTCCTATTCTGTGATTGATGTGGCTTCGGGCAGGATTGATACCCAGCAGAGTTTCACAGCTTCTGAAACCTTTGAAAAAGATTGGGGAAGATTCATCAGTGGTGACCGGCGTGCGCTTAGTCCCCAACAGAAAGCGCTGATCAGTACAGCAGAACCAATCGCTCCAACTGATAAAGACATGATCAACTCCGCTTTAACTGAGCTGAGTCAGGGAATTGTCAATCATTTTTGCCACTATCTGAAATGAAGCTCTATTTTGCGATTGCCCTATTGCTGCTATTTAGCGCATGCAGTATCAATCACAAATCCCCACAGTGGTTGCTGGAAACACCTTCTGATCCAGCTTTCTACACGGCGATTGTAAACGAAGACACTACGCGGAAGAACTACAAGGATCTGGCGCGTGAAAAGGCATTGCAGGATATTGCCATGCAGATCAGCACGCAGATCGAAGCCAGCATCAGAGTTTCTGAACATGAATCAATGGGCATTGCGACATCTGAATATCTCTCAACCCTGGAGGCTACCTCCTCGGCCAGTATTCGCGATATGCAACTGCTGGACAGTTACAAAACCGGTACCAAATATTACGCCTATTACCGTTTAAACAAAGCAGAGTACCATGCCCAACGTAAGATTCAGTGTGACCGGGCGCTGGAGTCTGCGTTGGATATGCTGCAGCGCTATGATGCTTCCGAAGCTGATATTGCTCAGGGAATCCCGCTTTTGCTGCAAGCTCTGGAAAGCCTGGTTGACTACTTGGATATGGATCTGAACTATTCTGGCCAGCAGGGTACAATCAATGTGTACAATGAGATTCTTTCCCGTCTGCGCTCTCTTGCCGCCAAGCTGAAGATTGAGTTTGCCCAGCCCCAGATGCAGGCAACTGCCAAGCTTGCGATGCTGCAATATGCTATCGGCAGAACCAGCCTGGAGGATCAAGCTTGCCCTAATGTTCCCCTAAAAGCTGCGTTTCAGGATTCCAAAGGGGAGCTTCGTGAGAGTATTGTCAGTGATCATAAGGGTGATTTTGAGCTTGCCATCAAGAGGATTGAGAGCCCAGAGAGCCCTCAGAGGATCAAAGTGGAACTCGATACGGCAGTTTTAGCCAAACACCTTAGTAAGCCAGCGGCAATCAAGCTGTGGCAGAGCATCTCCTTCAGTCCGGCGTATTTGAATCTTGATGTGCACAGACCTCTGATATATCTGGATTATAGCTTTATTGCCAGCTATCAAAACGGCTTGCGGGATGTTTTGGCCAGCAAATTGGCAAATCTTGATCTGGCATTGGCAAACAAACTTGAGGATGCTCAATATCTGTTGGAAGTTCGCATTTTTGCCAAAAAGGGGGAACATCTGAACAACCTGGATTACTACACCTCTTATGGCGATATCCATCTCAGCCTGAAGAATCCAAAGACAGGAGCAAACCTGAATTATCTGGAGCGCTTGAATCTAAAAAGTGGTGGGAATACCAGAGAAAAAGCAGAACGGGCAGTGGAGTATGAAAGCGTGAAAGTGATCAATGACGGCATGCTTTATCGCTTGTTGTATGACGCCATTTTGAAATAGCCTATTTATACATTCTGTCGGCAATTTGCAGGGACTGCACATAGAGGATTTCACAAGCTCCATTGCCCAGGTCATCCCGGCTGGTACTGCTGTTCCAGCTTGAGCTTTGTCCCTTGCTACTACTCGCCCTCACATTCACCAAGATCCCCTTCAAGTTTACAATATCCCCCTCGTTTGCTTTGGCTAAAGCTTTGCGGATATTGTCAGTTGCCGGGATCAGATGGGTGTTTGCCATGTGCTGAGCAATGTAGGTCTCATCTATAGGAGCGCCTGCTTTATACTGATACAGGCAAAAGCGGACAATCTGATCGAACTTGATGTGTTCCAGGTGATTGGGAACCTCCCCCCAGGCCAGGGCATAATCCCAAGGCGATAGCTTGCTCATAAATCCTCTGCGATAACGGCGTTTACTCACCAGATAGGCCGTAATGTTATATTCTGCAAGGGGTTTCAGGCTGTGGGATTGATCCGATAATTCTATGTTGATCAGTGATGCATCCGATATCTGCTTTTGGATAGGATCGTTAATATATGCCAGAGCCTTATCCGATATGGTGTATTGAGGACTACTGATGATTGTGTATGCCGCAGTTATGCAGAAAACAACCAGTATAGCTGAACCAAGGATAATGATAACGTCTTTCATATCTGCTTAGAACCTTTAAGTTACCTAATGATTCATCAGGGCATTGGCTGTCAAGTTCCTTTTGGGTTAGAGCCGGATGTACTCTGTCAGTTTGCACAATATCTGCCAATATTGATGGCTCCAACTCGTCGCTCAAGGTAGCTTCCCGAGTAAAAAAAGAACTTGACCTGGATCAGCAGAATGAAAACGATGCGCGTGGTCATTCGGCCATAAATAGATTGTGAGTAACGAGGGATATCAGATGCCCTCAAACAAGCAGAGAAGCAATGAGTTGGGTTTTACACCAACATTTGGGACTCTACAGGCAAAAATGAACAAGCTGTAGTAAACGAAAAGGAAGACTAATGAAAAAAGTATTGTTCTTATGCATCATCTTTATCATATTCGCCTCTACTGCTCTATATGCACAGTACTCGCTCGATTCCTATCAGGGAGATAGCTCTAATATGAGGATGAAAATGGGCTTTATTGGTTCCATGGGATTATCCAATGTGGTTTTGAGTGATGAGCATGTTGGCAAATGTGATCCAGGTTTATCTGCCAGCTTTGGATTCTTTTCCAGGATCAAAATGAATGAATACATAGCAATCCAGCCCGAATTTGTGGTCAACATGGATAATTATTCTTACAAATACGGTGACTATTATGACACAAAAACTATGGTTCTATCTGGGCAAATACCGCTATCCGTGCTGGTTTCTCCGAGTTTTCAAGCTGAACGAATAAGCGGCTATGCAGGGGGTGGAGTATTTGTAGGTGTTCCCTTTTTGGCTAATGAAGACATTAGTAATGATGACTATAGAAGCGCCGAGGATATTTTGGAATACATATCACCATTCAAATACGGAGTTCAGGCTATGGCCGGAGCCACTTACGACAATATCTTCGCAGAAATACGGGGTTCCTATGAATTGAATGAGTTATATGAAGACAGCAACGAAGGCTATGAAATGCACAATTGGAACATACGTCTTACGCTTGGCTTCATGATAAACTAATAAGATACAATAAAGGCTAATCCTCGCAGATCTAAAAAAAGAAAGGAGACAATTATGAAGATTCGTATTCTCGTTATCGCAGCGATGTTGCTAGTGCTCTTGTTGAGTGCATGCACCATTAATCGTCCGGTAAGTGCTACTTCTAATCCTTTAGGGCAGAAAGTAGGCGTCTACACTCAAACAGGCTTTCTGGGTTTTCCACCTCCAGCGAATAACGTGGCTGCCACTGCTAAAGCTGCACAAAATGGTGGTATCACCAAGATCTCTACTGTTGATCAAAACACCACTTGGATGTTTTTCATCATTAAATATCAGACCATCGTAACCGGTGAATAGTATCTAAGCTCCAAGCTGGGGTTTGTTCAGGTTTTCATTCAGGTGCTCTCTGGGTTTACGCGAGGATTGAAGATCACCAGCATGAAGATGGGAACAGACCCCTTTTGGGTATTTTGGTCTAATCCAGGTCACCGGATGTGAATTATTCTCCCCACAATCATCTT
>JALNYD010000227.1 GCA_023230025.1 Candidatus Cloacimonadota bacterium
TAGATCCCGATACTTTAGAGCCAGGATCTGCACTGCGGTCTGGCTGTCAGAAATGCGGTAACCAAACTGGAGATAGAGATCCTGATCTTGAATCAAGGTCTGATATTTGCCCTTGCCAAGATATTCAAACTGGTTGTTGAGGCTGTAAAACTGTCCATTAACCAGGCGGGTGAGGGAAATCTGCTCTTCAGAGATTTCTATGGGGAAGCCGGATTCATCCAGGATGCTGATTTTAAGCGCATGATCCGGACTTTTCTGATCCTGCTCCACAAAACGCCGATTAATTGCGTCATAATAGTGCCAGTCATCCTCAAGGTAAACCAGTATATTATCCGGGACTCGGGTGTAATCCGCAGCAATTCCATTAGCGCGCAAAGCGGAGATGGCCAGCATGCGGAACTGATAATTGCTGAGATACTTTTGAGAGAGAGCCACATCCAGGCGTAATAGTCCGTTCAGGGCTTTGCGGCTGTTTATGCGGTGCTTTTTGTGCAGGCTTTTCATTACTGCTTGCAGTTTTTCACGGTCGCTGCTTTCCTTCACGATCAACCTGGAGGGATAGAAATTCCATTTGCCGTTCTGCTTGAATGGTTTGGGGATATCTTCATAAAACATGGTGGGAAGATAAACCTGGCTGGGATAATCCGCATCACGTGGTGTGGCGAGGTAGTGATTGTAGATTGCTTCAAACTGGCTGGTGTCTGCTTGCCAGAGGAACTTTGGATCCTCGGAGAGCAAGAATTCGATAAAGTCGGCTTGAACGGGATCGGTATTTTGCAGAAATTCCAGGGCAGCGGGATAGTTTCCCCGGCATTGAGTTAGCAACTCCAGAAGCAAAGAATCCGTCACCGCAGTGTATTTGATCTCAGACGCCCAGGCATTGATCTGTTCCTGCCAAAGCTGTTTGCGAGTGGCGATGTCCTCCTGATAGGCCTGGGGAGATTGCTTCCAATCCATATCATTGGCAGGATAGCTGAGGATTGCATTTTGATCTGCCAAATTGCTGTCATCAAGATGAAGGGTGATGGCAAGGCTATCCTGATCGTTTGAGGGCACCATGCACAGGCCCTGCAAGCCATCCTTGTATCCACTGAGGAAAAATGCTCCCCTACCAGAGCTAAAGCGGATCATACCCTCCTGATCACTACTGATGGTGCTCAGAGTTCGCAAGGCACCCCAATTGAATACCAAGATAGAAACAGAGGCATCAGCAACAGCTTTTCCGTCATTGTCCTGCACCTGCACTTCGATCCAGCGGCTGCGTTCCCGGGCATAATTGCGGGTGGAATTGATCAAAACTTCATAGCTACCCCTTCCCAGGATTTCATCCTCCGAAGTGGGCATACTGCCTTCAGCCAGGATCAGGACGGTCTTGTCTATCAATCCGCTGAACCAGGTTTGATTGGGATGATAGGCGGCGTCCATATCGCCGGTGTAAGCCCATTTGCCATCCAGAAATACCTCTGCCCAGGCATGGTTATTATCCGTATGTGCCCACCAGGGGGTACTGGCAGGCCGGGCTGGAATGCCCACGGTTCGTGCGGCAGCTACAAAGAGAATCTGCATTTCTTCACAGCGTCCCACGAGGGATTTCCGGGTAATATCCAGAGGAGATTGATCACGCCCGCTGGTCTGCTGGAACTTCAGCTTTTCCACGCACCAGCTTGCGGTGGCACGATAGCGGTCCAGAAGGTTGGCATTATCCAGCCACACCTGACGCAAGCCATCATCCAGCATGGCTTTTCGGTAGGGGGAAATGCGTTCGTCAGAAACGGTTTGTTTTGCCACATAGGAGAGGAAAAACTCACTTGTATAGTGCAATCCTTCCCGATTCAGCAGGGTGCGTAGCTCCTGATAGTTTGAAAAGAGATCCTCGGGCTCTGCTTGAGCCAGATTGGCATTGCTCTCGTAAGCAATCAGATAAGCCATCAGGATATCGTCATATCTCTTCAACAGCTTGCCATACGCTTTGCTTTGTGAAGCGGGCAGAGTCTTGAGGTTTGCTTTGGCTTTTCCCAGCAGCTTGCGATATAGTGTGGGATCGCTTTCTGGGTTCAAAGCAGAGGGTAAGAGGGCAAATGCGGCAAAGCAGAATTGCAGCAGAATCAATACTATCACCAGGCGCTTCATGATCACTCCAATTTATTAATGATAAAAAAGCCGCCCCATCTTGAGGCGGCTCCAGCTTTCTATGCTAAATTTTAGCGTCTTTGAAATCTGTTACGATTAAACTCAGCCTTTTTGGCTTTACGACATTCAGGGCAGCGTTGGGGCTCGTTTTGAAGTCCCTTCTCGCGATAGAATTCCTGTTCACCATCGGTGAAGATGAATTCTTTCTGGCAGTCTCTGCAGATAATGGTTTTGTCGGCCATGTCGGTCTCCTATGTTTTTTTCGGGATCGAACATTCTTGGGCTTTCCCGAAATACAAGGAATCGGCACATGGGAATGTTGAATCGCATCTATTTTCACTATGTTTAAATGCTCATTTTTCTGTCAATATATTTTTTATCTTAGAATGTAGTTTTATCCACAAAGTTGAAGCCATCTATCAACATCGTGGGAACAACCATTGCTGGATTAGCAAGTTTTTCCTTGCCCAAAGCCAGGATGCGGCGGGTCATCTCGTGCGGTATCTCATTGAAGCGCAGGTTGTTCACCGCATGGCGAACTTGGCCATCTTCAAAATACAGCACGCCGTCACGGGTCATACCGGTGAGCTCACCTTTTTTCATGTCAACGAAGCGGATATACCAGAAACGGTTGATGATCAAACCCCTGGGTACCATCTTCATCATCTCGTCCTCGCTGATATTGCCGCCGGGGACATAGACATTGAACATGCTATTGTTCTCTGCGCCAATGTGTTTCGCCCAATAGCGGTCAATATTCATGTTTTTGATCACACCGTTTTCCACCCAGGTGGTATCTATCGCAGGGATGCCTTCATGGCCGAAGCGACTGGCTGTCATTTCGGGACGTTTGAGGGTGGAATAGAGGCTGAACTTATCCCCAAAGGCTGCTTTGCCAAGCTGGCCGGTAAGGGGAGACAGGCCTTCATCAGCTTGTCGGCGGTTCATGCTCCAAAACGTAAACCATAGGAGTTCCATAAGCGCTTCCGGACGCAGGATAACGGCGATCTTGCAGGGATCAAAGCTCTGCATCGTGCTCAAGGCTTCTGCTTGAGAGGCCAGACGACTAAATTCCTCATCCAGATTGAAGGGGCTGAAGTCCTTGCTTTCAAAGCTCACTTTGGTTTCCACACTGCCTTTTTTCAGGGTCATGGAATGGCCGAAATTGCTGGTGCAATCACTGCCGTCGAAGCCATTTTTGGTGATCAGGCGGCTTTCGCTAATATGCCGTTCGCACATACCGGATACCGTGGCATCCAGCGCTTTGGCTTTGTCGATGCTCTTGCTCACGATATCCACCATGGTTTCAGGGCTCAGCTCCTTTGTGGCTGGTGCACAGTTTTGCACTTCCGGGAGAGGGCTAGGCCCCACAGAGGGGACATGCTCAGGATTTTCGGGGGCCATTTTGGCGATGGCTTCCGCGGTCTTGATCAGAAAATCCAGGCTGGCTTCATCCTCTTGATTTACTTCGCAGGAACCGCTTTTGGTGCCGAAACTGACTTTCAAGGATACGCTGGTCTTTGGCCCGGCAATGTGCTGGGTGATGCCGTTTTGAGCAAAGCGGGTTTCATGGCTGTCTGTGTTATATATCCATAATGTGTAATCATCTGCCACGCAGTGATCTTTGATGTATTTTGCTACTTTATCGCTATTCATTGGGAACCTCCCACTCTGATGTTTCGGAAGCGTGCCGGAGCTGATCCATGGGTCATCCGTGCTGATTGTGAGGGTTGTCCCTTACCGCAATTCACTACGCCGAAGGGACGCCAGAAACGCTCGTCACAAATGGCATCGCAGCTATTCCAAAACTCCGGATTGCAGGATTTGTAGAGTATCTTTTTGAGGGGGCGGTGCAGCTTGCCGTTCTTGATCTCCCAGAAGAAATCTCCGCCAAACTGGAAATTGATGCGGTGCTGGTCGATCGAGAAGCTTCCTCTGCCCTGGATATACACGCCATCTTCCGTATCGGCAATAAGTTCGCCAGGAGTCAGCGGCTTGGTACCTGGCAAGAGGTAGAGATTGGGAATGCGGTTGATCGGCTGATCAAAATAATAGGTGGCACGGTTGCAACCACGGGAATAATTCAGGCCGATTTCCATCGCTGTATCGCGGGTGCTGCCGTATTCATTGAGGATGCCGTCTTTGATGATATGCCATTTCTGACCCGGCACACCATCATCGTCAAAGCCCATGGTCGCAAGGCCTTCGGCAAGGGTATTATCCCCCACAAAATTGATGATTTCGCTGCCATAGCGGTAGTTCTTCAACTTTTCGGGAGTAGCAAAGGAGATGCCGGCATAGTCGGCTTCCCAACCAAGTACGCGATCCAGCTCTGTGGGATGGCCTACCGATTCGTGCATAGTGAGTCCCAGATGGTTTGGATCCAGGATCAAGGTTCGGCGTTCTTCTGCGCCCAGGCTTTCGGCTTTCACCTTGATCAGGGCTTCTTCAGCAATCTGTTTGGCTTTATCGATCAGATCCAGGCTCATTACCCATTCCCAGCCAGTCGCTCTTCCACCTTCATCAAAAGTGCGGGATTGGCTGTCTGTATCGGTCACGGCGGTGGCAGTGATCATGGGATCGATGAATTGATGGGTGATATCCAGACGCGTGCCAAGAGTGGAGCCAAAAAGCTTC
>JALNYD010000228.1 GCA_023230025.1 Candidatus Cloacimonadota bacterium
AAGGAACGCTATACAAAAGGGCCGCACAAGGCAGCCCTTTTTCAATTCGTATAATGCTTAACGCATAACTCATCACGCTGAACGCATAGCTACTTCATCAGCATAGCTTTGCGGGTAAAGCTTGAGCCTGCTGTTTCCATGCGGATCAGATAGATGCCCGAGCTCACACTGCGGCCACTGTCATCATCACCATTCCAAACTATGTTATGATTCCCCCGATTCATCATTTGATGAGTCAGGGTTTTCACCTTTTGACCACGGAGATTAAACACGCTGAGCTTCACCACAGCAGGTTCGGCCAGGCTAAAGGCAATCGTGGTGCTGGGATTAAACGGATTTGGATAGTTTGCCTGCAGAGCAGTTTGATTTGGCAGCTCCGGTGAATCTGGAGTGCTCACCGCACCCCAATCAATGGTCAGGGTTTCGGAAGGCCGGCTATTACCTTCAGCATAATGGCACCTCACATAGTATTGATACTGACCCAGGTTTGGTAATTCATCATAACAATGGAAGCGTTCAGCATCTGCTGGCAAAACCCCAATAAGTTCGAATGCGGCACCACCAGAACGCCGATAAACATCATAGCTGATGAGTGTATACTCTGAATCTTGGATGTCCACCCAACCCAGATGCACTATTCCATTCTCCGCATCAAAGCTTGTGATTTGGAACTCGGAAATCCCGTTTAAGTATCCAAGATAGAAATCAGCTTCATGTTCTGGATTGGCACTGCTAATCTCAATCGAAATAGGATCAAGGTTATGATAGCCTTCACTTTCTGCGTTTACCTGATAGGATCCCAGAGGTAAGAACAACTCATAGTATCCGGTTGCATCAGGATAACAGTGGGTTCCGGAACCGCTTTTCACCAATACTTCAGTATAGGCAATCTCCGTGTCCGAGCTTAGTATATTTCCGCTAAGCTTCCCGGCATACGGAATATAGCCGGTGGTACGAACATCGTCGATAAACCAGCCTTGACCATTTTCATAATTATCAGAAGCGAACTTGAAGCGAAAACTTACGCTTTGATTTGCATAATCGGCAAGGGGGAATCTGGCATAAATCCAGCCTGCGGATTGACCAGAATATCCGGGTGCGGTAAGAGCGCTAACACTGCTCTGAGGATAACCATTTTCAGGATTGAGCAGGTTCCAGGATTGCCCTCCATCCACTGAAGCTGATACGTTGCCGCCATCATAGGTTGATTCTGCATCGTAGTAGTGCCAGAACTCCAGCATAAAACTGGATCCCACATATACAGGCTGCGTTGTAAGAGTGTAAACAACGTTGTTCGGATATGCTTCATTCAGCCGGGTTCCCCATACTTTTGTCCCACTATGTGCCGAGACATTGCTGGAGACGCCCCATTGCCAGCCATTCATCGAAGGACTTGGCACAAATCCGCCATTGGTGGTTTCAAAATCTTCAAACATCCCGGTGGTGCCAAGGCTGATTAACAGTTGTTCATTCTGAGGAACGACCTGTTCGCCAAGGTACGTGATGAAGAAGGTGAGATTGTTACCAACACTGGCACTTTCAGAAATCGTAATCTCATATACAGCTTGCGTCAGAGCTCCTGAAGCGACCTTGGGCAAGAGTATTTCGGGGTTTGAAATGCTAACCAGCTCGGATAGGCAGAAAATGCTGGAAGTGATATTTATGGCATCCAGAGGACTGCTGTTTGCATAATTCACCACCAATTTGATGGTCTCGCCGGGTTCAGCCAGACCATTGCCATTGAAGGCAGAATCATTGATGTAGTATTCGGCGATATGGATGTCTGGCTTCTGTACCTGCATGGTAAGGGGATAAGTCCATTCGCCACCCTCACAGGTGACATGCACAAGCATACTAATCACGGTTCCATCAGGGCAATCAGGGCTGATACTGATCAGAATCGGGAAGGAATTCACCGCTCCGGAATCACCAGGGATATCGGGATAATTGCTTTGAGGATCAAGTATCTGAGCATATGGATTTGACATCTGCAGCTCAATTTGCACGCCAGTAGCTTCGTTCAGACCTTGATTGATCAGACGCACACCAAGCTCGGCAGTTTCACCTGGCTCCAGGTAACCATTGGCATTAGCATCAGAAAGCATCAGATCCTGAACGATCAGATAGGGAGTTTGATGCAGAACCGGAACTGTGGTGATCATCAGAGCTTTGTTTGATGAAAGGGGTGCCGCAGCCTGAGGATAACTATTGTTGAAGGTGTATTCCAAGCCCCGGGTATTGGTATGATCTTTGATCCCGATGGTGCAGAAATTGCCATGCAGAGGAGTGTATCCTCCACCGCCAACATCAATGTTGTTAAAATCTTTGTACTGAATCTTGATCATACCGTCTCCCATACTGGTGGGATGAAACATGGGATCATAGAAAATCACCTGGAAGGTCTCCAGTGAGGAACGATCTTTGCCATTACGCAATTTGTAATACTCAATGATAAAGGTGTGTTCAGCCTGATCATAGTATTTATAGACACCGCCATCCTCAATCTGGATCAAATCATCCCAGAATGCAGCAATCATTGGTGATGGTCCCAGGCCGCCTGGCAAACGGCTGTTTCTAAACTCTCCGTCTTCAGTGATGCCTAACACAATAAAGCCGTTTACACAAACGGTAATCTGAGTATAAGGAACTCCATAGAAATTGAAACTGAAGGGTAGATCCACAACTTCCAGAGCATGACTGTTTTGCTGATCACCTTCATCTCCATAGATTCCAGTATCACTCAGTGTTGTAAGCCGAGTGCCTTGTCCACCCTGGTTGGGATTGATCTCAATCCATTCATAACTGGGACAATCCGAGAAGGCAAGATCAGTTTGATCATAGATGAAATAACCGTAACTATCCGGTCCCAAAGGCGTGTTTTGATTCACAACTCCAATGCTAAGATTGAAACTGGTAATCTGTTCAAAGCCATCAGAATTGTAAAGCCGAAGCTTGAAGGGAATCTGCATTCCCGGGATCAGGATTGATCTGGCAAAAAGCTCAAACAACTGATCCGTGGTGGCAAGATTGTTGGCCGCGATCTCTCCCAGATAGCTCTGAGCTTGATTGATCACTACCAGATCGTTCATCGATATGAGCTGGACATGCAGATCATGGGCAGGAACCACCGATATATTGCGAAAGGCTATTTGCAAAGTGCCATTCTCTGTGGGATCCAGAATGCCATCGCCTCCAGCAGTTAAATAAAGGGTTTCTACTTCCATCACTGCGTTGAAGGCAGTTACATGAACAGGGAAACTATGGGTATTGCCAGCTTCGTCATTGATAGATAGTTCCAGACGAATATCGTGTTGGGCTGGAAGGGTATGATCGATCTGGACCATAATGGCAGAATCGGCATCAACATTGCTATTTGGGGCAAGATCGGGGAAAGTGATCGCAGTGCTGCCAAGGCTCACAAGCGGATCAGAACTGGTCACTGTTCCACTCAGCCCGGTAAGGCTCACATCCGAAGTATTGCGTACATTCACAATCACTGCAATGGATTCACCTGCTCTGGCAATGCCATCGCCATCACCAACTGAACCGTGCATCCCATTATCATAATAGGAGGTGTTGCTTGCCACCAGGCCACCATCGGCTACAGCTACGGTTGCCTGAGCTGGCTTGTGGTCGTGTTTGGAAGCAGTTATCAACAGTGATTCATTGATCCCACCGGGAATCTGCAGGCTCACATTGCCATATTCATCGGTGTAAGCCGTTGCCTCAATGCTATCCAAAGATGATCTATAGGCTGTGACACATACCCCTTCGATTGGATTTCCGCTATTATCTGAAACCGTTGCATCCAGGATCAAACTTCCCAGGGGCAAACTCTGGGGTACAGCAAGGCTGATTGCTTCCGGTATCCCGACAAATACTTCCATGCTGGGGTCACCGATCAAATTGCACCAGTGAGCGAAATAATTCGCCTGATTGGGATGAGAGGATGCATATACCTCGTTCAGATACAGGCGACCATTCAACAGTGCTTCTCCCATGCTGCGCATCTTGTGAGAAAAGATACCATTATAGATCGCAGCAACTAGATTGTTGTTGAACATGGTATGAGTTCCGCTTGTAGCCATTCCGATAGCAGTTACAGCTCCTGCGGGATTGGCAGCAGTTCCCAATCTGGTAAATTCCTCTGTGGTTGATGTACCACTGAAGTTACCGGTACCGCAGGTCAGAATCACAGCGTGCGGGAAGCGGGGATTATTGACCAGGGAAGATCCTGGGCTCCACCCGCTCATATTGATGTAACCCCGATAACTAAAGAAACCCACCCCCTGATTGATCCCGCTATTGATCGTGGATGGAAATCCTCCAATATAGTTTTCGATGAACTGATAATCAGGATTAACAGTTTCGGCCAGTTCCTTGATGTATTTGCTGGTATATACGCAGGAGATGCCTGAAGTGCTGGGATCACCGATCAAAAGAATCCGGTTCAGCCAGTCTGCGGCGCCATCTTCCAGAAATATGTCTCTTTCATAGCGATAGGTCTTGGACATCATCACGGCCATATGCTCAACGGTATCAACTGAGATTCTGCCGATCATTGCATCGCCAAGATTGTCATTGCCGGCCAGATAAGTATAGGGATAATCTCCCACCCCACTATATCCAGAGATGTTTTCAATCCAGGTGGGGATGCTGCTCACATCACCTACCAGGATAATGAAGTCTGGACGAGTGTCCAAATTGTCATAACGGTTTTGGATATAGTTTTTGATGGCAGTATTGGAGCTTCCA
>JALNYD010000229.1 GCA_023230025.1 Candidatus Cloacimonadota bacterium
TTAGCTTCCATGGGCGAAAACCTCGCCGCCAAATACCTTGAAAGACAAGGGTATAGATTGGTATGTAGAAACTACCGGTGCCGCCAAGGAGAAATTGACCTGATTGTAGAAAAAGATCAACAGCTCATCTTTGTGGAAGTTAAAACCCGATCCTATCACTCTATAAGCGCCGCCGTGGAAAACATCTCGTTCAAAAAAAAGCAGAGAATCTCCCGCACAGCATATCTATATCTTAAGCAAAATCCCCAGTATGGCAAATACAATACTCGCTTTGATGCCATTATTATCCTGCGTGACAAGGGGCAGGACAGCTTCCGGATTCATCATTTTGAAGATGCCTTTGAACCCATTCTGGAAGATTGTTACTAGCACTCTCAACCCCTAGTTGCGGAGTAGGTCTGTATCAAACTCTGAACCCACATATCGCAACCAATCCGGATTTGAGCTTTCCATGTTATCGCCATTAGTGTAGATCAGGCGATAGTTGTTGTTCATCTGGATATCAACGAAGAGATACACGGCTTTATTCCCTGTACTGAATTTCCAAATCTGCCAATCTTTGCGGACAAAACGAGTATCATCTGAAGTAATCCCTTTTTCGATGTCGGAAGGAGCCCCATTGCGGATGTAAATCCTACCCATATCAGATGTCCAGCCTGCCTTGAGACTGGAGAAATTGTTGTTTGCATACTTGATGCGTTCATCCACCATTTTTATAACATCATCTTCACTCATGCGGGAACTGGAAGCCATATTCTGCCAGAAATTATTGATATACCTGGTCTTGGTTTCATTGTTGAGGGCATCCCAGTTTGTGGGCAGATTGCCGGTGACGAAATAGCGCATCAGGGTATACTCATCGTTCGGATCCTCAAAGATGCGATAGCGCTGTTCGATATCCTCTGTGAGCACAAACTCAAAGTTCCGTACATCCTGTTGCTCATCGGTTTGTAGAGTGATTGTACCCATATACTTTCCGGCTGCCAGATCTGCCAGGGGGATTTTGAGGCTGAAGGAATCCGTGCTTTTCTGAAAAGTGTTGTCAAAGTATTCATCCATGACGTATTCGCCAGCATGCTCCAGACTCAGATTCAGCATATAGGATTGGCCGATCTGGGAGGTCGCACTGTATAGTTCCATGTAAAGATGAGCATATTCGCTGTAGCTTTTACTCAGGAGCACAGAGGGAATGGGCTCATAGACCATACTGTTACGTTTGAACTTTTGCAGATAGCTGCTGCTGTCGGCATAGACCTGACAATTCAGTTCCACATCGCTGATCCTGGCCTCGGGTGCCAGAGCGTTGACCTCGGCTTGCCAGAAGAACTCGTTCTGGGAATTGAGATCTTTGGCTTTGAAACTCAGCAGTGCCTGAGTGACCGAAAGTGGCACGATTAAGCGGTTGAGATAGGATTTCCGTTGCGAGCTGGCATCGTGTTTGTTGCTGATGCCGATGTTATCGGTCACGCTCTGTTCAAACAACACAGAATCAGCTTCCACCAGGCTGGCTTGCACTTCGAGCTGGGCAAAGTATCCCTTGTTTGATGCCAGAAACATCAAATTGCTGTATGTAGCCTGATAATCAAGGAGGATCAGGGTGTTGCCCTCAGAATCCAAAAAACGGTTGTAATCCACGTGCATATTCAGGATGTCCGCTGCAGGTGCAGCAATACCCAGAGTCAGCAGCCCCAATGCCAGTATTAGTGCTTTAATCCTCAAGATATTCTTCATCTTTGTTCCTCAAAGTATACTGGCCAAAACCCCGTTCATCGGTAAAGATAAACTGGCGTTTTAGCCGGAAATAATGCCATCGGATGCTGGGAGCTTTGCCGCTTGGAAAGGCGTCATTGACGATTTGTTCGGGCTCGCCAAACTTGATGTAGATGCGTCCCCGATCCGATCTCCACCCGCGAAGGCGTTTATGGATGGTAAAGAGTTCATCAGCCCGGAGCACACGGTTACTAAAAGTTTCCCGACTCTCGTTTCGCAAGGTTCCAGGGCTGGGATCATTTGCTCGCCAATAGCTTTCGATGGCTTCCGCAATCTTGTCCTTGGGTACTTTTCGCAAGACCAGCCAGTCATTCTGAGAGGCGATATAGCGAATCTGGGCAAGCTGATCCTTCAGGGAGTAGCGGGCATTGAAGGAGAACCAGGGATGATATAGCAGTGCTTCCATGTTGTAACGAATATTCCCCTCGGTCACACTTAGCTTCAAGCTGGCCAGACTGTCCAGTTCGGCAACACTTTTCAGATCAATTTCCCAGGGGCTTTGGGGATAGGGATAATCCAGCTTCTGCTCATCCAGAAACACCGAGATCAACCGGGCAGGAATCGAAAAGCTCATTTTCAGCATCACGCTGTCAGGCTCACTGAGATCCAGGGCTTCCGGCACATAAGAGAATCCCTCCCGAGTGGCGATCAGATATGCCAGTCCGATTTCGGTAGCCTGGGTGCCGATCTTGAAATCACGGCTAAAGCTGCGCTTATCTCCCAATTTGGGATTGCGCAGGATAAGGTTCAGGCGGTAGCTACCTGGCCCCAGTTCATACTGATTATGCACAGGGATGGCACTACCTTGAAGCCAGGGTCGCCGGGGAATCTCCAGTTGCAGCTCGTTTACGGCAGCTTGTTTTCCCCGGTAATTCTCGATCTGAGTACTGATCTGGTAAACCGAAGAGTCTTCATTGCCAGCAAAGATGAAGAGGTCATAGGGTAGTAGCAGCCAGATATCTGCATAATCTGAATAGTTTTCCACCATCACTTCCATGGCCAGGCCAGAAGTGCAGAAGAACAAGGCTAGGATCAGAACAATAATTCTATTCATCGGACACCCCGCAATCCAGGTTATAATCCAGTTTCTGAGTATCCAGCCATTGCAGAATCTGGTTGTTTGGGTATAGCATGGAAGAGGTCTCCAGAGTGAAGTAATCTTCATCGCTACCTTGTAATTCCACCTGCAATTTGATTCGGCCGGGGTATTGATTGAGCAATCTGCCCAGTTCCAGAAGGATGCCTTTTTTGATTTGCATTTGATTTAGCCTCAATCTCAGGGTTCCCATCAGTTTTTGAGGTAGTTGATCAAAGGGGATCACCGCTTTGGGCATCACGCGCAGCAGCATATCGTCATTGCCGTTATACTGGCTTTTTGCGCCCAGGATATAGAATACACGTCCGATCTGCATCATTTCCAGATATGCTTCATAATCCCGGTTGAACAGCGGAACTTCAAACTTTCCGGAGAGGTCTTCCATTTCAACAAAAGCCATGGCATTACCCCGATTGTCCTTTTTCCGGGTGACATTTGAGACAATTCCCACAATCAGCAGGTCAGAGTTTTTATTCTTTCCGCTGATCGAATCTGCAGAGCTGATATGCCTGATCATTGCCTTGTATTCAAAGAGGGGGTGCCCACTCATATAGAAGCCCAGGACTGCGCGTTCCATATCCAGTTGATACAGGTAGCTCCAATCTTCCAAAGCGGGCAGGGGGGGATAATAATCCACATCCTCATCATCATCCGCAATCAGATCAAACAGCGAGGTTTGCCCCTTTTTCCGATCCCGCTGCTCCGAGGATGAAAAGGCCAGAGCTTGCTCAATCACCGCCCATTTTTGTGCCCGGCTGCCTTCCAGTTCGTCCATGGCGCCGCTGGCAATCAGGCTTTCCAACACAGTTTTATTCACTGCGGAGCTATCCAGACGGGAACAGAAATTGAAGATGCTGCTATAAGCCCCATTCTCCTGACGATCTTCAATGATGGCGCGCATTGCGGCCTCACCCAGGTTTTTGATTGCTCGCAGACCAAAGAGCACTTCCTTGCCATGCACGCTAAACTCTGCTTCACTGCGGTTGATATTGGGGGGAATTATATGGATACCCATGGCTTTGCAGACTTCGATCTTGGTGGGGATAGCGGAAGGGTCATCTTCCAAAGAGAGCAGCGCTGCCATAAACTCCACCGGGTAATGAGCCTTCAGCCAGGCTGTGTGATAGGCGACCAGCGCATAACATGTGGCATGGCTTTTGTTGAAGGCATATTCGGCAAATCTCATCCATTCCTGCCAGATCTTGTCGATGATCGCAGCGGGAACGCCGTTCTTTGCTCCACCTTCAATGATCTTTTCCTGAAACTTCATCATCAGATCGATGTTCTTCTTACCCATGGCTTTGCGCAAGGTATCTGCCTCACCCCCGGTAAGCCCGCCCAATTCGCGGGAAATCTGCATCACCTGTTCCTGATAGATGGTCACGCCATAGCTGCCTTTGAGGGCATTTTCCACCAGAGGATGATCGTAAGTGACCTTTTCCTTGCCATGTTTGCGGGCGATATAGCGGTCAATGAATTGCATTGGTCCCGGCCGGTAGAGAGCGACCATGGCGATCAGATCCTCAAACATATTGGGCTTGAGTTCGTTCAGATATTTGCGCATACCATCACTTTCAAACTGGAACACACCGTCGGTTTCTCCGCGGCTAAGCATCCCATACACCTTCTTATCATCCAGGGGAATGCTATCCACGTCCACATCCACGTTGTGACTTTCTTGGATCAGATCGATGCTTTTCTGGATCAGGGTAAGGGTTTTGAGCCCCAGGATGTCCATCTTCAGCATCTTCAATTCATCCAGCCATTTGCCTTCATATTGCACCAGGATCACCTTTTCACTATCCTTCTGTATGCTGCATGCAAGCGGCACATACTCGGTCAAATCACTCGGAGC
>JALNYD010000020.1 GCA_023230025.1 Candidatus Cloacimonadota bacterium
ATTAAAGCAGCTTTCCACGAATAATCCATGCACTTTTGCATCATGATCCAAGTAATAAGCCGGGCTTTGGATGTAGCCCGGCTTTGCTTCATTTGTGGTAACAATAGCACCATTCCCTGTGGCAAAAAAAGCTATGGGACTTACGAGGATCTTTTATGAAACAGATCTGGCTAGTTTTGTTTATTATCTTTTTTGTTTATGCCTTGTCGGCTCAGTCCTTGTTGTTAAAGGATGTCCCCTGGGACGATGGCAAGGCATTGGAACTTCATTGGCAATTTCCTGCGGTGCCCGATTCTATCCAGCTATCAATGAGTGATCGCATGGGAAACCCAATTGATCTCAGTATTCCCCTCAGCCAAAGTGGAATGCAGGTTGTGAGAGACCTTGATCCCGGGCAGGAATATCAGATTCAGGCAACTATCAGCTTTGGCGATCAGCAGACGAGTCTGACAGCCAGCAGTAAAACCAAAGAACAATGGTTCTATATGCACAAGATGGCCTTTCTGATCTTGCTCTTGCTGATCTGTCTGGCGATTATCTATTACATCACTGCTGCCCGACATGGCAAGGATTTCTTCATCCGCAGAATATCCGGTCTGGATAGCATGGAGGAAGCTATCGGTAGAGCGACTGAGAAAGGTAAACCAATTCTCTTTGTGCCCGGCATCGGTGATCTGGATGATATTCAAACTATTGCCAGCCTGACCATCCTCAGCCATCTGGCTCAACGCAGTGCAGAGTACAATACAGAGCTTATCGTTCCCTGCCGTTTTTCAATGGTCTTATCAGCAGCCAGAGAGGTGGTAAAAGAAGCCTTTATGAAGGCAGGCAGGTTGGATGCATATAAACCAGATAATGTATTCTACCTCACCGACGATCAGTTTGGCTATGTGGCAGGAATTGATGGCATCATGCTTCGTGAGCAGCCTGCAGCAAACTTCTTTTTAGGTTCCTTTTATGCCGAGTCATTGATTCTGGCTGAGACGGGATTTTCCACCGGCGCAATTCAAACAGCGGGAACGGCTCAGGCTCATCAATTACCATTCTTTGTGGTTTCCTGTGATTACACCTTGATAGGAGAAGAGCTCTTTGCTGCTTCAGCTTATCTCTCAAGAGACCCTCAACAACTGGGTAGCTTGAAGGGGCACGATTTTGGAAAACTGATGGTAATCCTGCTTATCATAGCGGGAGTAATTCTGGAAATTGCTGGCATGTCAAACCTGAAAGATTTTATCGCAGGAGCACTCAAATGAAGAGATCATTCCCACTCGTATTTGCTTTTATCGTTGGTTTCCTGGTTTTGTTGGCAGAGTTTATCCCCCACCGGCCTTTCAATGATCTGATTTCGACTTTGGAAAACTGGTTCATGATTATCTCTGGCTTTGCCATTCTTTTGGGGCAAATCAGCCTGATTCGTGTAAATAGCCAGATCATTGCACACAAAGAAGAGAACTGGCAGTATCATCTGGCCGGGATGATCAGTTTTGCCCTGATGCTGATCTTCGGTTTGCTGTGGGGAATGCGTGAAGCTCCTGGTTTGCTTGGATCTGGCGAGAGCTTTGTCAATCAAATGGGTATGAAACCCTTTGACTACCTTTTTACCTATGCCTATATGCCTCTATCGGCAACCGTGTTTTCACTATTGGCTTTCTTTATCGCATCAGCCGCTTATCGCGCCTTTATAATCCGGGGCTTTGAATCCAACCTGCTGATGATCACCGCAGTGATCGTTATCATTGGCCGCACCAGCATCGGTAGCATGCTCACGGGTTGGCTTCCAGAATCTCTACGCTTCTGGCACATTCCCAATCTGGCGGATTTCATCATGGAATATCCCAATACTGCAGCGCAACGGGCTATCATGATATCTGCAGGATTAGGCATCGTCGGCAGTAGCCTGAGAATCATCCTGGGTATC
Organism: Candidatus Cloacimonadota bacterium; assembly: GCA_023230025.1. GTDB lineage: Bacteria > Cloacimonadota > Cloacimonadia > Cloacimonadales > Cloacimonadaceae > UBA5456. Next base: position 1,919 of record JALNYD010000020.1, read on the forward strand.
GAACGTAGCTATCTGGGAGGCGACAAATGAAGATATCGAGCTCTACCGAACGCAAGATTATCTATAGCGTACTTTTTATCGCAGTAGCGCTCCCTTTGCTCTTCCCTATTGGCTGGAAAACCGATGTTTCGGGTTACACACGGATGGCTTATGATCTGATCGAGGAATCTCCCGATGAATCTGTGGTCTTGATATCCTTTGATTATGATCCCTCCACCATGACGGAGATCCAACCAATGGCAGAAGCACAGATCGAGCATGCATTTAAACGCAATCAAAGAGTGATCGCCACCGCACTTTGGCCGATGGGTGTTCAAATGGCCGAACAAGCTTTTAGCAGCGTGATCAAGAACTACCCGGACAAGCAATATGGCATCGACTATGTGAATCTGGGTTACAAAGTAGGCGGAATGGTTACCATCCAGGCTATGGGGCGTAACCTGTCTGAGGTTTATCCTGCTGATCAGGGCGGCACTCCCTATGCAGAGCTACCCATGCTCAAAGGGATCAATCGCCTGAAAGACCTGGCCTGGATCTCATCGCTTTCCAGCGGTACACCTGGGCTCAAGGAATGGGTTATGGTTGCCGGAGACTCCTATGGTGTGCCGGTAACAGGTGGTTGCACCGCGATCAGCGCTCCAGGTTTCTTCCCCTATGTAAATGAGCAGAGGCAATTGTATGGGCTTTTGGGGGGATTAAAAGCTGCCAGCGAATATGAAGGCTTGATTGATCGGATCGGGCCTGCAACAATGAAGATGGATGCCCAATCAATAGCTCATCTTCTGATCCTGATCTTCATAGCTATCGGCAATGTTAAAGCCTATGTATCACGCAGGAGGGTTGCGCAATGACGTCCTTTTTCACAACTTTTGGGATCTGGCTTTCTGCCTTGTTCACAATCAGTATCTTCAGTTTTCTGTACAAAGACAACCCCCTGTATAAGTTTTCTGAACAGGTGTTTGTGGGGCTTTCCGCTGCTTATTGGCTGGTCAACATCATCTATTCAATCATGATCCCCAACCTGTTTTCCAAGCTGATTGGGGATTTTTCGGGCAATCTGATTCTATTGATCCCGGCTGCACTGGGTCTCATGATGCTGATGAGAATACATCCTGCAACGCAATGGATAAGCCGCTACCCAATTGCCATTATGATCGGCACCACTGCTGGAATCTCGATGCTCCGCTATATGAAGAGTGATATCCTGAACCAGGTAACCGCCACCATGATCAATCCTTTCGCAGCAAGCAGCACTGGTGCTGTTATCGGTAACATCCTGCTCATTATAGGCACTCTTTGTGGAGTGTATTTCTTCTACTTCAGCAAAAAACAGGAAGGGTTCTTTGCCGTCCCCTCAAAAATTGGAATCTGGTTTCTCATGATCAGCTTCGGTGCCACTTTTGGTTACACCGTGATGGCCCGTATATCACTGCTGATTGGACGTCTGGAGTTCCTCTTGGGGAATTGGCTGCATCTTATTAAGTGAGGTAATCAATATGTTGCAACTACACCAAAGGTTCATTCAAAGTGCCAAGCGATTCCCAAATCGCATAGCGGTATATGATAAAGCTACCATGACCGATTACAGCTATTCGAAAATGCTGATCGCCAGCTTGATTCTTAAGGAGCACATTGGCCGGATCAAGGGAAAATACATTGGGGTTTTGCTTCCCACAGGCGTAGGGGCAATGTTAACCATTCTGGGAACCTTGATGAAAGGTAAGATCCCCGTAATGATCAACTATGCTACAGGGGCCATCGAAAACTGCCGATATGCCCGTGAGAAATGCCAGTTCAAAACTATTATCACCAGCAAGAAGCTGCTTGACAAGCTCAACCTTCAGCCCATAGACAACATGATCTATGTTGAGGACATCCTGGCGGGTGTGGGTTTGATGGATAAATTGAAGGCTGCAATGATCTCAAAGCTTCCTTTCAAGGTGCTTCTGGGGATGGTTCACAGTGGAGATATTAGTGAAATCTCAGTCATTCTGTTTACCAGTGGGAGTGAGAAGGAACCCAGAGCTGTGCAGCTTTCGCATCGCAATATCCTGCATAACGTGAATGCCTTCCCTACGATGATCCCCCTCAATGAAACCGATGTATTTGCCTCCATTTTACCGATGTTCCATGTATTTGGCCTCACAGTCGATTTCTGGCTGCCTGCATTGATTGGAGCGAGCATGGTCACCTATCCCAATCCTCTAGAATACAAAACTGTATGCCAGTACATCAGGGAATACAAAGTGACCTTTGTTGCTGCCACACCCGCTTTTTTCTATGGCTATTTGCAGAAATCCGAGCCTGGTGATTTTGCCTCGGTGAAGATCGCCATCGCCGGAGCAGACAAACTCCCCGACAAAGTCTATGAAGGATATCAAAAGAAGCATGGTATCACCATCCTGGAAGGCTATGGCACCACTGAAACCAGTCCCGTGATCTCCACAACCTATCCTGGTTCACACAAACCCGGTAGCATCGGCCGTCCAATGCCAAACACTCAGGTACGCATCCTGGATATCAACACCGATAAAATCCTGGGGCCGAATCAGGAGGGAAAGATCCTGGTCAAAGGCGATCTGGTGATGGAAGGCTATTTACACGATCTGGAGGAAACATCTCTGAGAATACGTAATGGCTGGTATGATACCGGTGATATCGGCTTGATGGATGAAGACGGATTTCTCTATCACAAAGGGCGCCTGAAACGGTTCGTGAAAGTAGGCGGTGAAATGGTATCCCTGGTCAAGGTGGAGGATTTGCTTTCCCAGCTCCTACCGGAGGATGTGATCTGCTGCGTAGTGGACGTTCCAAACCCCACGAAAGGTGCAGATGTAGTTGCTGCTGTTGCCAATGGGGATTTTGATATGCATAAAGTGATGAAGCAACTCAAAAAGGAACTTCCAGCGATTGCTGTTCCACGTCAGTTCTATGTGATCGATGATATTCCAATGATGGCCAGTGGAAAAGTGAACTTCCGGGAAGTCGAGAAGATTTGCAGGAATAAGAACAATAGAAGTAATTAATGAAGATCACCGATTTGATTGATTCTCAAACTCTGATTTCAGATATTGCCCAATGTGCTGGTTTGATTCACAGTTACGGCTGGGCTGAAGCCAATGCCGGTAATTTAAGCATTGATGTCACATCCAGAGTTATCAGTCCTAAGCCCAATGCCAGATACTATATTGTAAGCAGAACCGGCAGCAGATATAGGCAAACGGCAGTTGATCCGCTGAGAAACTTGCTTTTGATCGAAGTTGCAAGCCAGGAATCATTTTTCCCCAGCGATGCCAAACCAACTATGGAATGGATTAGTCATCGTTGTTTACAGCAGGCGATCGGGAATCGATCAGTGATCCTGCATACTCACCCAGCCGAGATAATCGCCCTGGCAGCCCTGGATATCAGCGAAGCTGATCTGAATCAGAGCTTTGCCAGATTGCTGCCGGAATTGCCTTTGTACCTTCCCGAGGGCATTGCCGTAGCCCCGCTTAGAAGTCCCGGTTCCAAGGAATTGTGTGAAGCAAGCCTGCAAGCACTGACAGGGCAAAAAGCCTTGATCTGGAGCGGGCATGGTATTCTCTGTTTCGGCAATAGCCTTGATGAAGCCCTGGACTATATGGAGATAATAGTAAAAGCAGCAAGAATATTCCTGCTGCTTAGATAGATTGGTTCAGTTCTGCCAAATAGCGAAATGAACCTGGTTAGAAGAATAAATCCCTGGTGCCTGTCTTCATCTGCTGAAGTTTTTCCTGAACGGCTGTCAGCATTTGGGGATCTTCAACTTTGCTCAATTCACGATCAATCAGTTCCAAACCTGCTTTGAGAGTTTTCTCGGAGGAGAAGTCATAGAGGTACTCAGCAAAGGTCAGCAGGGCATTGGGTGTGCAGAAACGTTTGACAAAGCCTGGAATAGCAAACTCCATGAAGTGCTCTCCTGTTCGTCCAGCGCGATAGCATGAAGTACAGAATGAGGGGATATAACCACCTATAGCCAGTTCGTATATCACTTCATCCAGACTGCGGGTATCTCCCAGGACAAACTGAGATTTCTTGCGCGATTCATCGTCTTTATGTGAATAGTCTCCCACGCCAATGGAACTACCAGCGTCGATCTGTGAGACTCCAAAACGTAATACTTCATTCCGGATGGCGATTGGTTCCCGGGCAGTAAGAATCATACCTGTATAGGGAACGCTCAGGCGGATGCTTGCAACCAGTAACTTGAAATCTTCGTCACTGACTCCAAAGGGAGGGTGTTCAGTGAAGTCTGTCCCGTTCGCAGGTTCAATTCTGGGGAAGGATATGGTATGAGGCCCCACCCCAAAGGTATCTTCAAGGTGAATGGTATGATAAAGCAAACCCATTACTTCAAATCGCCAATCATAAAGCCCCATCAAAGCTCCGATGCCAAGATCATCAATCCCGGCCTTCATTGCGCGATCCAGCCCATCCAATCTCCACAGGAAGCTGCTCTTGGGACCCCGCGGATGCAGTTTCTCATAGCTGGGCTGATGATAAGTTTCCTGGAAGATCTGGTAGGTGCCAATTCCTACGGATTTCACTATTCGGTATCCCTCAATATCCATTGGAGCGGCATTGATATTTACCCTGCGGATCTCACCCTTCTTGTACTTGGTGTCATAAACGGTCTGCACTGTATCAGCTATGAAGCGTGCATCATACATTGGGTGTTCTCCATAGACCATGATCAGGCGTTTATGTCCTGTTTCCACCAAGGCTCGGGTCTCGGCAACCAGTTCGTCATGACTCAGCGTTGAGCGATGGCACTCGCTGTTTGATATCCGGAATCCACAATAGACGCAATCGTTGATACATTCGTTGCCAACATACAGGGGAGCAAACAGGACTATGCGATTGCCATAGATGCGTTCTTTGAGTTCATGGGCTCCATCCATAATCATTTGGCGTAAATCGGGATCCTTGACATTGATCAGGGCTGCTGTTTCATCTGGATTCAGCCGTTGTTTATCCAGAGATTTGGCGATGATATCGCGGATTCTGGATGCCGGAGCATTCTGTTGCTCAGATAGTAAACGTTCAATTTCCTGATTCGGAATGAATGATTTTACACCCTCAGTACTGATTTTCATTGGTGATCTCCTATTTTTAAAGTAGTGGTTTTAACCTTTACTCCTTGCATCATTCCAAGCTTTCCGGAAAAGGCACCCATTTGTGCCGTATCCAGTTCCATTACCAGGAATATTGCTGATACACCCCAATCCCGCATGGGATAACCCACGCGTAGCAGGATATGAGGAGCATAGGCATGCAAAAGCTCGCTCACAGGCTGAAAGGCTTTGTCAATGTCATCAATAACGATGGTGACAACATGTCGTTTGGGATCCATGATTCATCCTGTTTGCGATATAGAAGATAGATTTAGGCAGGGGAAGAGTATTGTTCTCCCTTGATGCCAGAACTTATCTCTCATCGCAGGTTTATTTATGTAACACATTAATTGTGCGCTTGTTTTCTGGCAAGAGGAAAAATAGGGATTGACAATATCCACCTGTCTGAGCCATTGTTCCACGACACGTATTTCTTTTATTTACATTACGTTGAACGAGAAACACAATATGAAAAAATACATACTGATCCCTATTCTGGCAATTCTACTTTCGGCAGCGTTTTCGGCGGAATTCACCTGGTTTTCGCAAACTGATTCCCGCTGGAATGACAAACGCCTGGGAGGAGGCAGCTCCATCGGACGCAGCGGCTGTGTTGTATCCTGCCTATCCATGCTGCTCAATGCTGAAGCCTCAAATCCCTATATGACACCGGATAAACTGAACGATTGGCTTAGGAAAAACGGCGGTTATGCCGGAAACAATATGCGCTGGCAGATTCCGGGCCTGATTGACGGTGATGGACTGGGCATGGAATTGGTAGGCAAAAGCACCCGCTATAACGACTGGAACTTCCTATCGGAACAACTGGCCATGGGTAACAAGGTAATTGTGAAAGTTGCCGGACGCAGGTCTCACTGGGTGCTGGTTGTGCGCCAGGATGGCCCCACCAACAAGGCCTCCTCATATGTTGTCAATGATCCCGGGATGAAGGAATTTGAGGATCGCACCTTGGGTTATTGGGGTGGTTTCCGCTCCGCACGTAGCTACAGTGGTAACTGGTTGGATGAACAGGCCTTCAGTTTGAATAGTGAAATCAACGTAGTACCTGTTGATGACGATGAAACATTTTTGTATGATATATACGATCTCCCTGTCCCCGCTGACGTTTACGTAACCCTCACTAACAGCCTGGATGTAGATATTCATGGCTTTTTTATTTTGGGTCTCTTTGATGGAGATGACCGTCTGATATCCAGCATCGACTTTGAATATGCAAAAATTGATGCCAATGCAGACATTGATTTACTTTATGAGATGCCAGATATCACTCCTTTGGATGATGAAAGCAATACGCTTAAGATCATCTATAGCAAATACTTTTCTTCAATGCCATCAGGCTATGACACAATCAATCTGCAAGCCCAGGGAATTCGAAATCTAAGCAAGAGCGATGAAGACAATTTCCCGGATAAAAGATGATCATAAATCTACTTGAGCCCATAGCAGTAAACCCTATAGCCAGATTGATATAAGCACCTGCTGCCATTCAACTTCTCATATAGCAAAACGCAAGTACAGCGAAAAGGGGACGAAAACATATCACACGCCAGGATGGCGTATCCACATCAGCCCCTTATATGTCATCACAATGCCGTTACTATGTGGTCACAAAAGTAACGGCAAGGTAACCGCATCGTGACGACAAATAGTGGGCATCATACTGGCACCATATTATGTAGGATAATCAGATCGGAGTGATATTCAAGCCTTGCTTGATTTAACATACGGTTTAAATTGTATTGACAGATTACAATAGGGACATTGAATTGCATAAAATGGAAATTGTGTATCAGAATCAGGTACTGACTTGTAGATTAAAAGAGGATTGCATGGATATATCACATTACGAGAAACTAGTGCAGAATGCTCCTTTTGGGTTTGCATATCATAAACTGGTGTTCAACTCCCAGGGGGAAGCGATAGATTATATCTTTCTGGAGGTTAATCACGCTTTTGAGGAGCTTACTGGTTTGAAAGCCGCAGAGATTTTGGGGAAAACGGTATGTAAATCGATAGCTGGTTTTAGTGATGGCGCAGATGAATGGATTCAAAAGTATGCCAAACTATGCAGGGATGGCAAGGAAGAGGTGTTTGAGCAATTCTCCAAGGCTCTGAACCGATGGTATAACGTATATGCCCGGCCATTGAGTGAAGACAGTTTCACCACCATATTCATTGACACGACTCTGGGACGCATCATGCAGAGTGAGCTCAGCAAAAACGAAGAAAGAATGTTGCTGATCAGCAAGTATTCTGTAGATTGGATCCTGATGCTTGATGCAGATTCAAAGGTAATCTATTGTAGTGAATCAGCTAGCCATATAATTGGAATTGATCCTCAAGAATTAATAGGTAAACAGATTACAAGGTTTATACATCCAGATGATCGCCTACTGAGTCGGGACTTTATACTAGAAGTATTGAGCAAATCTGGGATCACGATGAATATCGAACTACGTGCGGTGGACAATGAAGGTAATATCCACTGGGTTGATGCCCGGGCGACAAACTTGTTGGAAGTTCCATCTCTGGAAGCGATTTTGATTAATATCCGTGAATCCACCCTTCAAAGGCAGACCAAGCAAGCGTTGACTGAAAGTGAAGCCCAGCTACGCATTATCGCTGAACGCGTAAGTGACATCCTCTTTACAACAGATAAGGAGCTTAATACCACCTGGGTAAGCCCATCAGTGTATCATGTCCTGGGTGAAACTCCAGAAGAGCATCTTTCCCGAAGCCTGGAAGAAAAACATCCTCCCGAGGATATAGCTTATTTAACAAAAGTACTTTCGGAAGAATTAGAAAGGGAAAATAAGCATGAATTGGACAAGAATTACAGCAGGATTGTTGATATCAGGTACTGCAAGATCGATGGTAGCATTGTATATTTGTCCATGAATATATCCTTACTGAGAGACCATGAAGGACAGATCAAAGGTTTACTTGGAGTAAGCAGAGACGTCACCGAACAACACAAATATCAAACTGAACTCCAACAGAAGAACAGCTACATTGAGTCCCTGCTAAATGCCATTCCGGACTTGATGTTCATTCTGGATCCAAATGGGATAATTTTGGATGTGAAAGCTGGAGTCAACTCCCAGTTGCTGATGCCGCGACATGAAACGATTGGCAGAAACCTGCGGATGATTGTTCCCGATCATATCGCGAATCTCACCATACAAGCAATTAAGAGTGTACTTGCTGGTAGCATGCATGAAGTGTTTCACTATCAGTTGATGATTAATAATGAGCCTAGGGATTATGAAGCCAGGATTACCATTTATCAAACTGACAAGGTGATCGCGATGATTCGCAATGTGAGTGTAGAGCGTAGAGCTCTTGAAACCTTGGAAAAACAGAATGAGTTCCAGCACATAGTGGCGGAGATCTCAACCAATTTTCTCAAATCATCCTTGCAAGACTTGAGCATTCACATTGATGATAGCCTGAAGAAAGTGGGTCAGTTCTTTGGCGTACAACGAGCGTATTTGTTCCGCTATTCTGCAGATTATCGATATCTGGAAAGTGCAAATGAGTGGTGTGATGAAAGTTTCGAATCTCTCCGTCCACCAGACAGTCATCACCCTGTATCCGCCATCCCATGGTGGCACTCCATGATCCTGAAGGGGCAAATCATTAATATCCCGGATACACAGAAAATGCCAAAAGAAGCCCTGGCCGAGCAAAGCATTCTCCTTGAAAAAGAAGTAAGATCTGTGTTATGTATTCCCATCATCGCTGGCTCTTCAGTACTGGGTTATTTTGGTTTTGACAGTATTGCCCCAAAACACATTTACAGCAAAGCAGAACTGGATAATCTGAAAGTGATCGCAAATGTCCTGGCCGATGTGATTCAAAAACAGGAGATTGAACAGACAATCAAGAATCAGAATGAACTACAGAGCTTGCTTACCAAGATTGCAACCCAATATATAAACCTGCCCTCCGATACTCTGAATGAGTCTATCATGGAATCGTTGAAGGATATGGCAGATTTTACCGGAGCAGATCGGGTCTTTATTTTTGAGTACAACTTCAGCAAACAGCTTGCCCGCAACACGCATAAATGGAGCAAACAGGGTTTGGATCCCCAAATCAACAATATTCAAGACGTTAGCATGAAAGATATCCAGTCATGGGTGAACAGCCATAAGATGGGTAATTTTGTCTATGTGGACAATGTCAATCAGCTAAAGGAAAATGACCCAATCAAAGGAATCCTGCAAGCTCAATTGGCAAAAAGCACCATTGCAATTCCCATGATGCGGGACGGCAACTGCTATGGCTTTGTGGGCTTTGACTCGGTATTGGAACATCGGAAATATACAGACAAGGAGATAACGCTTCTGCAGCTTTATTCCAAGCTTCTGGTCAATGTCCAAAACCGGGTGGAACTGGAAACCAAACTGCGCATGGAAAAAGAAAAAGCTGTAGCCGCAAGCAAAGCAAAGAGCGAGTTTTTGGCAAATATGAGCCACGAGATTCGCACCCCTCTGAATGGAGTGATCGGCTTCACCGAGTTGTTGTTGAACTCTCAGCTACCATCTTTGCAGCATAGTTATGCGCAAAACATCGTCAGCTCCAGCTACAATCTTTTGGGGATTATCAATGATATACTGGATTTTTCCAAGATCGAAGCTGGTAAACTGGAATTGGAAATGCTACGTACGGATGTGATCGATCTTGTGGAACATGCTGCAGATATCGTGAAGATAAAAACAGCTCAGAAGGGACTGGAGTTGTTGATGGAGATAGATCCTTCAATCCCCAGATATGCCATAATTGATCCTCTTAGAGTAAATCAAATCCTGGTGAATCTGCTTAGTAATGCAGCAAAGTTTACCGAGAATGGTGAAATCCATTTGAAGTTGAGCTACAAGATGGCCGATGGAGATCATGCTGATCTTACTTTTGCGGTGAGAGATACAGGGATTGGCATCAAGCGCCAGCAGCAGAAATTGTTGTTCAGGGCTTTTTCCCAGCTTGATTCATCAACCACCCGTCGTTATGGCGGCACAGGCCTGGGTTTGACCATTTCCAGTCATTTGGCCAAAATGATGGATAGTAATATCGAGTTTAGCAGTGAGGAAGGAAAGGGCTCCACTTTCAGCTTCACCATCCACGCCAGGGTCGAGAGTTTAGAAAAAGAGCAACCAGGCATCATGAATACAATCAAGCGGGTATTGGTGATTGACGACAACCAGAAAAATCTGACGATCATGGAGCATACACTGAAACATCAGGGTCTGGAGTGCATAACCTCAAACAGCGGACTGACAGCACTGAAGATTATCCAGGATTCTCTGCCCTTTGATGTGATTATTGTCGATTATCATATGCCCTATTTGAATGGAATCAATACAGTCAAGATGATCAGGACTCAATTACCCTGGGAGAAGGGACGCAAACCCATAATCCTTCTTCACAGCTCCTCTGAAGATGCGCAAATCATTAATGATTGTCAGGAACTTGATATTGAATACCGTCTGGTTAAACCTGTCAAAACCCGTCAATTAATGGCCTGTCTGCATAAGATTGATACCCATCACACCGAAGTAACACCCCAAATTGAAGAACCAAAGACAAACACGATGAAAGCATTAGATTTTGATACCGATGTTTCGATCCTTATCGTGGAAGATAATCTCTTGAATCTAACCCTGCTCAAAGAGATGATCGGGCAACAGGTTTCTGGAGCGCGGATTTATGAGGCAAGCGATGGATATCAAGCTATTGAGGTTGCCCGGAAATCCGATCCGGACATAATCCTAATGGATATTCAGATGCCAAACCTGGATGGAGTCAGCGCATCGATTGAGATTCGTAAGAAATCACAAACTCCCATCATCGCTATCACGGCAGGAGCCTTGAAGGAAGAACGAGATAAATGTATGGCTGCCGGTATGAATGACTTCCTTACCAAGCCTGTTCTTGCAGCCGAGTTGAGGGATACAATTCAGAAATACCTCAAGGATAAACTCAAATCCCCAAGTTCCATAAAAACCCATAAGGATATTGATATGCAACATTTCAATCACAAAGCTCTCTTGGAAAACCTCTCGGGAGATGAAGAAACACTGTTTAGCCTCTTGCAGATAGTGCAAAATACTGTACCAGAGAAACTTGACAATCTTCGTAAGGCACTTGATAACAAGGATGAGAAGGAGGTTCTGGGAATCCTACACTCGATTCGTGGATCTGCCCAGAACATGTATTTCACTTTACTGGCCGAATCCAGTGCGAAATTGGAGCGGACATACAAGGATATTGATTCGCAGGAAGCACTCAGCCTGTATGATGAAATCATAAGGCAATGGCAAACAGTGTTAGACATCATCAAAGATTTTAAACTCTGAGCAAAGAGCTTTTCCGGTGTTTGATTTCAACCCCCATAGCCTGCTGCTGATATTTGTAGCGATGGGATCATTTGCCTTGGGACTCTATGCCTGGAGCAAACGGCATTTGGTATCTGGATTTCCCCTGTCATTACTGATGGGTTCCGTGGGGGTGTGGTCATTATTTTACGGTCTGGAACTTGCCAGTAGCAATCTATCAACCATCAAGCTACTGACAGCAAGCTCATATTTTGGGATTGCCAATCTTCCAGTGTTCTGGCTGGTGTTTTGTTCGCGTTATACTCATCAGGATGCCTGGCTTAAGCCATTATCAAAATTGCTCTTGTTCGTAGTTCCAATCATTACGATTTTCTCTGTGTGGACAAACGATGTGCATGGCTTGTTTTATACTAGCAGAGAGATGGTTTCCATTGATTCAAACTACTTCCAGAAGCTAAGCAACGGACCATTTTGGTGGTTGCATATCATATATTCAAACCTGCTGATTGTGACTGGTCTTGTGATGCTATTTCGGGTTTTGATATCGGCAGATATTGCTAAACGCAAGCACATCGTAGTTTTTCTTCTGGCTGCCATTCTACCATATCTGGTGAGCCTTGCCTATATCTTGGGCATCAGGCCCTATGGCATACTGGATGTAACCCCGGTGGCATTTTTCTGGATGGGAATCCTGCTTAGCATCAATGTGTTTTCGTTGAAGTTCTTTGATATATCTCCCTTTGCGATGGATAGATTGTTCCAAGGTATTCCTGATGCCATTTTCGTACTCAACAAGACCAACAGAATCGTAAGCAGCAATCCCTCAGCAGAAAGACTATTGAATCTTCATGGCACTGCGTTCCTGGATATTGTGCGCGATTCCGAAGATCTCCAGTTGGGAGATGAAGTGTTTCTATGCACAAGAAATGATGTGTTTACTCCCACGTACAAGCAGATCGGCAGACTGATCATCTTGCGAGATATCAGTGCCCGCAAACATGCAGAGGAGAAACTCAAGCTATCCAATCAGGAGCTTCAGGAAGCCATTATGAGAGCGAATCTACTTGCCGAGGAAGCCAATGCCGCAACCAAAGCAAAAAGCCAGTTTCTGGCTAATATGAGTCATGAGATTCGCACGCCTCTCAATGGGGTCATTGGTTACACTGATCTATTGCTAAATACTAACCTCAACAACATCCAGCAACGCTATGTGAATTATGCCAATCTGGCTGGACAATCATTGTTGGAGATAATCACTGATATCCTGGATTTCTCAAGAATCGAGGCTGGAGAACTGCAATTGGAAAAAGTGCCAGTAAACATCATAAATCTGGTTGAACAAACAGTAGATATAGTGAAGTTTGAAGCGGAGAAAAAGCATCTGGAGATCCAGATAAATATAGCCAATGATATCCCTGAACTGATCATTGCCGATCCCATCCGGCTTAGACAGATTCTGATCAATTTACTCAGCAATGCCGTGAAGTTCACCAGTCAGGGAGAAATCGAGATGAAGCTATGGGGATACAAGCTTGATCAACAGGAGATTGAGCTTAGCTTCCAGGTTCGGGACACCGGAATCGGGATTGCCACCCAGCAGCTTGAGAACATCTTTAATGCCTTCAATCAAGCGGATAACTCTGCAACTCGGAAGTATGGAGGAAGTGGGTTGGGTCTGGCAATATCCAATATGCTGGCTCAAAGAATGGGCTCAATCATTGAAGTACAGAGCATTCTGGGGCAGGGCTCAACCTTCAAGTTCACTTTGCATACCAGCAGCGTTCAGGGCGCCATAGAATCCCCCCCTCCTCTGACGGTCAAATCAGTTCTAATAGTATCTGACAACCCGGCAGTAACAAATGGGATATGCAATCTACTTGAGTTTTGGGGGCTGCATTTTTCTCATCACAGCAGCGGTATGGAAGCCCTGAAAGCTCTTGAGAACAACATTGATTTTGATGCTCTGATCATTGATCAGAATATGGAGAACCTGGATGGCATCAAAATTTGCGGCTTGATCCGTCGATCTTTATCTCTGGTTAAAGAATGCCTTCCGATTGCCCTGCTTCACACTTCCATTGCAGATACCACGCTGTACTCCGACTGTATGAATCTACAGATATTCCCCTTGGAAAAGCCTGTAAAACGCAAGGAACTGCGCTGCTTTTTGAGCAATGCAAAAGGGATACAGTGTGTCTCAGGGGATGAACCTAAGAGGCAAACTCCAGTTATTGACTTCAATCAAAACTGCAGTGTTCTGATAGTTGATGATGTACCAATGAACGTTGTTTTGATATCATCAATGATCCAGAAGCTGCTCCCCCAGGCTGTTATTATTCAAGCCTATAGTGGTCAGGATGCCATCCAGCTTTTCCAGATCAATCAACCGGATATCGTGTTTATGGATATTCAAATGCCGGTGATGGATGGATGGCAAACGACAGCAGAGTTACGTTCTTTTGAGCAGCAGAATGAACTAGATCGCTCTCCCATCATCGCTCTAACTGCAAACACCATGATGTCTGAAGCGGAGATTGAAGACAGTAGCATTATGGACGGATATCTATCCAAGCCAGTTCGTCTGGATACCCTGAGAAGCATCCTGATGCACAATATCCGCTGCCTTCAACAATATGTATCCCACCCTATGGCTGATCCTTCAGATTGATGTGACGGCTCTTGAAACCATATCCAAGAACATCATACACATCAGTAAGGATCATGAATGCATCAGGATCAATTTCCTTGACCAGGTCTGTCAAAAGAGGAACCTGGCGTCGGTTTAGCACGCAGAACAAGACATTGATATCTCTTTGATGAAACCCACTCATGCCCTTCAAATAGGTTACTCCCCGTTCAAGTTTGTCATAGATATCATCCCTGATCTCATCAACTTCGTTTGATATTATGTACACACCTTTGATGTAGGGCAATCCTTCTGATGCCAGATCTGTAATTTTCGTGGTGATAAAGAGGTTTATATATCCCCAGATCAACAGCTTGGGATCACCCAAGAGTAATGCTACCGCAAGTATGATCCCGGTTTCAACAATATAGTAACCGGTACCAATGGATAGATTGGCCTTTTGCTTGATCAAGGCTACTGGAATGTCGGTGCCACCTGTTGAGCCACGGAAGCGAAAGATCAGTCCCAAACCCAATCCCAACAAGACCGAACCGGCTATAGCAGAAAGGAACATCTCTTCCGGAGGTAGCATGGCATAGATGATTCTACCATTCACTAAGTGAGTGTATTTTGCCAAATCACCTATAATGCCGATTTTATGGAGTATGGGAAAACTCATGAAGTCAGTCATCATTGCCGAGACGAACATACCATACAATGATTTGCTGCCAAAGGATTTACCTATGAACAAGAAGCTGATGATGAACAGGGGTATATTGATCATCACCATCGAAACACCATTGGGTAATCCAAAAAAGGAATTCAGGATCTGGGATATACCCCCCACTCCCCCCGGGGCCATATTGTATGGCAGTAGGAACCATGAATAGCCGGCGGCAAAGAAGATTGAGGCAAAGACAATCCCCAGGTGATTGAGGATTTCTTTCTTTAAGCGCTGAGCGCGGGTTAACTTGCTGGGCATCTTTACTCCTATTATGCTTGACGAATAAGACCTGTTCAATTAATTTGTTTAATTCTGGCAGATCACGAGTTATCCGAATCTACTGGACATTTGCTGCCAGAACAATGACATCTTGAAATAAGGAACTTTTATGAAGATCGATATTAGATTAGACGGACACAAACACAGTCTCATCGAACTAGACAAGCCACGCCCCATATCTCACATCCTCAAAGGTACGGGGATTGATCGTAGTCATGTTTTGAGCTATAAAATAAACCATCGTGAATATGTCAATGAGGATTATCTTCCCGAAGGTGAAACCCTGATCAATTGCATTACTGCGAAGCACCCCGAAGGATACCGGATCTATCAGGATTCTGCCATATTCATCATGGCAAAAGCTCTGCACACGCTTTTAGGAGAAGCTCACTCATTGGTGGCGGAGCATTCCATCGGAGACGGAGTGTTTTGTGAGGTTTTTGGAGCTGAACGTTTTACTGAAGAGGATTGCTCAAGGCTTGAAGCAGAAATGCAGCGGATCATTGAAAGTGACCTGCCAATTGAGCGGATAGAGGTCAAATCCTCTGAGGCGATAGATATATTCAATTCAATGCGTCGTAAGGATATCATCCGAAACATCAAATCTTCGTTCACCGAAACTGTACCCGTATATCGTTGTGGAAAGTACTATGATTTCTTTATCCGTCCTCTGGCTGACCGCACAGGACTTATCAAAGAGTTTGACATTGTATATCAATCCCCAGGCTTTATTCTTAGATTCCCAACCGGGTCTCAGATGAAGATCTCGGAACCGTTCAAATTGTCCAAGAAGGTCTTTGCCCTGCATCAGGAACATGATAAATGGCTGGATATCCTGCGTGTGCACAACATCTATGATATCAATCGCCTCATTGACGCCTATGACATCTCCCAGTTCATCCTGGTAGAAGAAGCTCTTCATGAAAAGAAGATTGCTGAAATTGCAGCAGACATCGTATTGCATGAGGATATCAAGATCATCCTGATTGCAGGTCCCTCCTCGTCCGGAAAAACTACATTTGCCAAACGACTTAGCGTTCAACTGCAAGCCAGCAAGGCAAAACCTATCGTAATTGGCATGGATGATTATTTTCTGAACCGCGACCGGACTCCTCGCAAGGAAGATGGAGATTATGACTTTGAATCAATTCATTCCATTGATCTGGAATATTTGAATATGCAGCTATCTCAATTACTGAATGGAGAACAGATAGAGCTTCCCCACTATGATTTTACCCGTGGACTCAGGCGCCCCAGCAACAACTATGTAAAGATGGAAAAGGACAACGTGATCATCATGGAAGGCATTCACGGTCTCAATGATGAACTAACAGCTTCCATCCCCGAAAACCGCAAAGCCAAGATCTACATCTCTGCACTCAATCAATTGAATATTGATAATCACAACCGGATACCTACCACCGATTGCCGCCTGCTACGCCGGATAATTCGGGATCATCAATATCGGGGTTACTCTGCGGAAGAAACCTTGTCCAGGTGGCAGGATGTACGTGATGGAGAAGAGAAGAACATCTTCCCCTACCAGGAAAACTCCACCTATATGTTCAACAGCAGTCTCACCTACGAGCTTGGTGTACTGAAGAAACATGCCTGCAAGATGCTCTTGAGTGTTCCATCCACTTCTTCTGCATACACCGAGGCCCGCAGGTTGTTACGCCTTCTCGCTCATTGCCGTGATATAGCCGATGCGCTGGTACCCTATAATTCAATAATCCGTGAGTTCACAAACGGTTCCATTTTCCGTTATTAAATCTTCATTGAGATCTAAGGAACAGGATAATGGCAAAGATTAGCATACTTTCAGAGGATGTCCGCAACAAGATTGCTGCCGGAGAAGTGATTGAACGCCCATCTTCAGTAGTTAAGGAACTGGTGGAAAACTCCATTGACGCCAAAGCAAAATCAATCACAGTAATTGTAGAGAACGGCGGAAAAGACCTGATCCAGGTGATTGATGACGGTCTGGGGATGGAACCTGACGATGCTATGCTGGCTCTTGAAAGTCATGCCACCAGCAAGATTCGCAATGTTGAAGATATTGTGCACATCAACTCCCTGGGTTTTCGCGGTGAGGCCTTGCCTTCAATTGCCGCTGTATCCCATTTCACCATGGTCACCCGAAGTTCCAATCTTGACGTTGCCACCCGGATCGAAATCAATGATGGCAAGCTCCGGGATGTGCAAAAGACATCATCAAATCCAGGTACCACGATCTGGGTAAGAGGCCTGTTCAAGAACCTGCCTGCAAGACGTAAGTTCCTACGTAGTGAATCTGTTGAGCTTCGTCATATACTAAAGTACTTCCATTATCAAGCTATAATATACCCAAACATAAGTTTTAAGCTTATTGCCGATACCAAAACCAAGCTCAACTATATTGGCACTGATGATCGTAATCAACGCATGAGTGAAATCTTTGGCGCTGGATTTCTGCAGGATGATCTGATCCTGGTCAATGGACAGAACGGCGACTACGGTGTGGAAGGCTATATCTTTGGTCTGGAGGATCGCAGGGATAAGCTGATTGACGCTCAATATGTGTTTATCAATGGCAGATTCATCAACGACAAAACCGTAAAACACAGCATCAACAGCGCTTATCAGCCCTTCATCCTCAAGACCCGCGACTGGATGAAAGGAAGCACTCCACCCTATATCCTCTTTGTACAAGTTCCCCCCACTCAGATTGACGTAAACGTTTCACCCACAAAAAACGAAGTGCGTTTCAGAGAACATAACCTCGTTCACTCTTTGATCTTTGAGACCCTTTCCAGAGCTTTGAAGAACTATGAAGACCGTAAGTTTGAGAGTGCCCGATCAAAGTTCACGCCCCCCTTCGTTGCCGATCGCGCCAGCAGCTATGAACGCGAGGTCTTGATCAGTAAT
>JALNYD010000230.1 GCA_023230025.1 Candidatus Cloacimonadota bacterium
CTTATGTTCCCATCCAAGCCAGAACTCCTGGTCGTGATGCCGGCAACAGCACCAGAGGTGTTGGAACCGAAGCTTCTGTGGATTTCGAAGTTATCATAACTATCCCCACCTATGAACTTACCATCAACTCCGAACCTGCTGGTGCTGCCATTCTCCTGAATGGTGTTGCCACAGGTAATGTAACCCCTAACACCGTGGAAGTAGCTGGAACCTATGCTGTTGAACTTGCTGGCTACACCTTCCTTCCTGAAGATTATATCTGGGATGGCGCTGCCGATGACGAAATTGAATTTGTCGGCACCCTAATTCCCACCTATGACGTTATTCCTGGCGTACCTGAAGAACTTGATCCCGCTACCGACGTAACAATCACTGGTGCTGGATTTATTGGTGCAAACCTGGTTACAGAAGGTTACACCCCCGTACCCAACCCCACATTCGTAGCCACCAGCGAAGGTATCCTGCAACTCGTAGGAACCGGTGAAGTATCCCTTACCTTCGATTTCGATCCTGCTGTTGACTGGTTCGTATATCTTGAAGGTGGTGAATGGATCGCTGTTGCTGGCCCGCTTCCCACATACACTGTGATAGTTGATCTTGGCGCCAAAGATGGCACTTTTGAATACAAAGCTGGTAGTGGCGAAGACCCTACTCTGCCGGTTGAACTCAGTGTATTCAACGCTACTCTTACCGCTCAGAACTTCGTGAAACTCAGCTGGACTTCCGAATCCGAAACCAATATGCTGGGATATCGCGTATATCGTGCTGAAAGTGAAGTCCAGGCTGAAGCTATCCTGATCACCCCGATCATGATCCAGGCCACCAACACTTCCACCACTCAGAACTACAGCATCGAAGATCGCGAAGTAAACATTGGCACCACTTATTACTACTGGTTGGAAGCCGTGGATTATTCCCACAGCAGCTTCTTTGGCCATCGCTCAGTTGAAGTGCTTGGCGAAATCACCCCTGAGCTTCCCGTTCAGAGCGTGATGAGCAATGCTTATCCCAACCCCTTCAGAGCTAGCAGTAATACCACCATCGAAGTAAAAGTTAGAGCCGACGAAACCGGCACAGTAACTATTTACAACGTACTTGGCCAGGCTGTGAAAACCTATACAGTATCCGAAGGTAACCACAAGCTTACATGGAACGGCCGTGACAGCAGAGGCAACCTCTGCGGTAGCGGAATCTATTTCGCTAGAATGAGCACCCCCTCCATGAATCAAACCAAGAAAATGGTTATCGTGAAATAAGCGATAAACACCATATATCAAAACCCGCGGCTTTGTGCTGCGGGTTTTTTGTTTGATGGGAGAGGGGGATTGGGGGTTGGGGTTTTAGAGTTTTAGGGTTTTAGGGTTTTAGGGTTTTAGGGTTTTAGGGGTTTGGGGTTTTGGCGTTTTGGCGTTTTGGCGTTTTGGCGAGGTGCAGCTCTCAGTTGGAATGATGAACAATTTACAATTTACAATTTACGATTTACAATTTACGATTTACGAGTTACGAGTTACGAGTTACGAGTTATGAGTTACGAGTTACGAGTTACGAGTTATGGGATGGAAACCTGACTTTACTGATGGGACAGATGGGGATCATGCAAATCCTGGTGAAAGGAGATTTAGCAGGGTTTGTTCAATCCTGGCTTTGACTACGAATCCAGTTCATAGATCGCAATCAGAGCCTGTAGTGCATTCAAATCGCAGCGAATGAGGGCACGGTTGCCATTGATGAAGGAGGGATAGTCCAGATCCGTTCGCATATAGTTGGCGACCTTTTGCCGGGCAAAGTACAGGGGATTGCGATATTCTGCAAAGCGGCCATAGCGAACATTGCGCAATTCGCCAAAGGCAATTCGCAGCAGCTTATCGAGGGCACGGGTGCAAAAAGGTGGGTGTTTATAGACGGGGATGGGAATGGGCAGGTGCTTCTGCGCAAAAAGCAGCCATAGTTTACGATGCAGGCGCAATTGCAGCGGAACAGCAGCCCAGAAATCCATCAACCGGGCATCCCAGAAGGGCATTCGCCATTGATAACCCAGGCTTTCATAGACGCGCAGGGAGTTCACGATGAACTTTGCCTGACGTTCCTGCAGATCCCAATATTCAAAGCTGGAAGCAGCTTGGGAGGCATCCAGACTCTCCGGAACCTGGATATGGCTTTGGATGCGAGCGCGAAAAGCCTCAAGTTCACGATTAGAAGGATTTGGCCACAACCTGTAGTGAAAGCTAATGATCTGCTGTTGCAATTCTGCGCGGTTGAACACTTTTTGCGTCGCATATATGCCCGGAAGATGCGAGCCCTCCAGGAAATCGGCGGAATGCCCAGGTATAAACACGCTATCCGAAGGGATTAGTTTGCGTTTCTGCAGCTCCTGCACAGCCAGCCAATCCTGGACATGAGCGCTGGAGCTGGCATTCACGATAAAGGCATAGAAATCACGGCGCGCCTGGCTTTGAAACGCTTGATACCAGCTTCTGTGGGAATGATCAATAAAGTGCCAGGGAAGAGCCAGATGTTCGGCTACTCTTTGCGAAATGCGGGATTCCGCGTGCCGGCGGGAATCGTATGAATAGGTGTAAATGCGGGGATACTTCAACGTTTTAAACAAGTATGCCAGAAGACGGGAATCATAACCCCCACTCAGCGGAATCACTACCGGGCGCTCATTCAGAGAGTTCAGAGTGTCCCGTGCCACCTGCAAAAGCAACGTGTGCTGTTGCTCAATCCAATCCTCCACAGATTGGGAGGAACTGGCATTATGCAGAAAGCGGTAATAGCATTTCAGTTGCGGGGATTGTCCATGATTCAACGCCAGATAGTGCCCGGCGGGAATCTGTTTGAGTTCTTTATGCAGGGTATCCGATCCCGTAACAAAACCAGCCATCAAGAACTCACTCAGGATTTCGGGAGATGCCAGGGATTTCAGATTGAGATGAGCAAGGGCTTCGCTTTTATCAGCCAGATTGCCGGATTGATCCCAAAACAGTGGAATGGAACGCAGGCGGTCAACTGCCGCCAGGATGCCATTGGCATTCTCCACAACAAGGGCAAAGCAGCCATTGGCTTTGCTGAGTTCTGAGGCCAGTGCCGCTTCATCAGTGATCCGGGAGAAATATTCTGCCAGACTTGCTGCTTCCAGAAAGCCCTGTGTGGGATGCTGCAGATATCCGCATACATGGACAGTGCCTTGAGTATGCCAGAGCTTGCCAAGCCTGATCATCGTTTCAAAAGCCCTTTCATGTTGTGTAGGTCCTGCCTGTTCAACAACAGCAGGTCGGGAAAAGAAAATCCTTCTTTGAACCGCATCAGCAGCAGGTAATAGAGCCCATAGAAGATGTAGGACAAGCTGGATGCCAGGGCTGCGCCACGGCTACCCCAGAGGGGAATGAAGCAGATATTGAGCCCAAGGTTCATCAGCAAACACAGGAAGGTGATCCACAGATGCACTTTGGGCCTGCCGCTGCTGAACCACCAGGGCGAAAGCAACTTGGGTAAACAGGCAAACAACACTCCAGGCAAAAGGATCTGCATCAGCGCAGTCCCCTCTGCATAGGGTGAACCATAGACCAGGGGAATCAGAAATGATCCGCCAAAGCCGATTAGACAGAGGATTGCACAAATCAATATGCTGATGCGCAGAGTGTTGCTGACCAGTTTGCGGGATTCTGAACCCGGCTCGAGGTTGTAAAGCCTGCCACTAAGCGCTGTATTGATGGCTACGGGAAACAAGAAAAGCAATTCTGCAATACCCACGGCGATGGAATACACACCCAGATCCGCAACCCCCAACATCTGCTTGATCATCAATTGATCAACCCGGTAATGCATATAAGCAAATAACGCGGAAGACCAGGCAATCAGACCATAAGAGAACTCAGCCTTCATAACAGGCAGGGATAACAGGGGCAGATATCGCTCGCCTAAAGTGCTTTGAATCAGGATGAACCAGAGTAGAATTGCGGCAACGGTGAGCATAAAGAAGCTGAATGGATTCAAGGCTCCCGATATCCAGAGCAGCAGAATGCACGCAGTTTTCAGAAAGAAGACAGTAAGCGCAATCCGGTTTCCCTTGATGATCTTCTCATCACCCATCAGCCAGGATTGATGGTGGGCAGTGAAAAGTGTGGAGATCATCAGGATCAGTCCCCCGGCAAGATAAGGCCAGGTATAGCCTTGCAGCAAAAGCCCACCCGCATAGAGCACATAGATGATCAAACTCAGCACACCGGATATCAATATCAACAGATTGATGTTTGTGTTGTAAATAGCACTACGCTCAAAACCACTCTTCTTTTGATAGTATGCCACAGCATTGGTGATGCCAAAATGGCCGAAGGAGCCTATCAGACTAAAGATCAAAATGATGTAGGCCGTGTATCCTTGACCGATGGGACCAAGAGAACGGGCAACGATGATGCCCGTGAGGGTACCCAGAATCAGCTTCAGAGACTGAGTCAGGAGATTATGACTGACGTTTTTGGTGTAGGACATGTTAATTGAGAATTGAGAATTGGGTGAACGGTGAACAGTGAACAGTGAACAGTGAATGGTGAACAGTGAATGGTGAACAGTGAATACGGGGGGGGTAATTGAGAATTGAGGATTGAGAATTGTACATCGTACATTGTAAATTGTAAATTGCAACTCTTAATCTGTCCATCGTAAATCCCAGGTTGTACATAAATCCAATCTGCCTGTC
>JALNYD010000021.1 GCA_023230025.1 Candidatus Cloacimonadota bacterium
AGAAGACAATGAGCCTTTAGGGTTTCAACCCTTGATTTGATGGATTGATGGATAGAGACACTCAGAACGACCTATATACAGCAATAAGCATAGTTTAGAGATATACTTCAGAGTCCGATCTGTGGTGCTTTATCCGGGAAATGGCCACAAAATCCTGAGAAACGCAAGTCTCAGGAGCGCCAAAACACGCTATGCAAGAGCAAAGATCAGGAATATCATGAAAATGTCAATAAAAACGTGTCAGGAAACGCAGAGATTACGATAGGTGCAGTCTTCGCATTTCCGCACTTCGGCTTTTGCGTTCGGGAAGGATCCTTCATTAATAATCTTAAAGATATCATCCACGATGGCAAGGGCTTTATGTTTCATCTGCTCAGTAATCACAATGGGTTCCAGATGGTTTTTGGATCGGACATAGACGAGAAAGGCCTGATTCACCGGCACATTGAAGTTTTCCTGGATCAAGATGGCATAAAGGCTTTGCTGCATCAGATGAGTCTTGAAGACTTTGTTTTCCCAAAGGGCATATTTGTAGTCCAGGGGGGCAGCGCTGTCATCATTCAGAAAGAGCACTTCATCGATCTTGCCCACAAGGTGATACTTGTCTGAGCTCAGATACGCATCCAGGATTTTGTCCTTTACGCCGATCCTGGAGCGCAGATAGTCTTTGTTTTGCACCAGTTTGAGATTATGGATGTCCCGCCCTTTGTTAACCAAGTGACGGCGATGTTCATGCTGATCGATCTTGAGGACATTCATAAAAAAGACGAATCTGGGGCAGAATAGGTATTCGATAACTTCAGATGGCGTAATAAACTGAAAGTCCATGGCGTTACATCAAGAGCGCTTTGAGCTCGTCGGTGATCAGAGCTTTATCAAAAGCCTGCCCTAGCAGGATGCAATTGTTGAAATCTTCACGGCACATGGGGAAGATATACACCTTGTCTTGATCCGGATTGATCAGATCTTCGAGGATGGTGCGCAGTTCCTTGCATTGGGTGCGGTTCAATTCACCCAGCCAGACGGAGTATTGGACGCGGTAGATGCCGGACTTTTCGCAGCATTTGACCACTTTGTTGCGGATCCGGTCTTGCACGATGTCATACATCACCCAGGTGAGCATCAATCCTCCTCATCACTAAAAACAAGCTTGGGGTTTATGAAGTTTTCAAGCTTTCTCGCAACTGATGCCTCCAGATAGTTTTCCTTTTTTCCGATCAGGAAATTGGCAAAGCTGTGGGCATCGGTTTGGATGCGGTCGATCCTTTTGCGGTTCTTATTGCGGTAGCGTTCGATCTGATCCAGATATTCTAGCAGGTAGGGGGCAAAGAACTTTTTGCCATCAGTGCTGAGATTCAGGCCTTTGTGAACGCTATCCAGGTATTCCGCTTTGCATTTGCCACGCGAAAAGAGGTAGAAGACGGGCTCATCGGCCAGGACGCGAAAGGGCTCAATAAAATCGAAGACAAAGCTCTTCTTGTTGTAATTGTCACTATGTAGCAGACCGATGAAGGGATCCAGTCCGGCAATCACCAAGGCGCGTTCTGTCTTTGAATACAAGATTCCGTAAGCATAGTTCAGAAAGGCATTGAAGGCGTCTTTAGCCGGTCTGGAGCTACGGCCTTGAAAGGCCCATTGTTCCGGCAACATCATGCTGAGCAGAGCAAAGTAGATCCTGGAAGCACTGCCTTCCAAGCCCATGAAAGTGGGGCTCAGCTCTTCCAGGCTGCCCTCGGAACTGTAGATGGAGATCGCGTAATTGCGCAGGAGTTCCAGCTTTTGTTTATGCTCTTCCTCAATCCAATCACGTTTGGAAAATAGGGTCTTGATCAAACGGTACTGATTCATGATCTTGAGGCAGATCCAGCGCTTGATGAAGTCCAGACCCAGGGCATCGGAGATCATTTCCAATTGCCTTCTGCGGATCAAGACCGTGCTACCAATCTTGGGAAACCAAACTCTGGCATAAGGATTGCCATATTGATCCAGCATCACCACATCGATGTTGTGTTCCATGGCCAATTGGATAGCATCGGAGCTGATCTGAACCGCATTCGCGATGACGATGCTTGTAACCTTTTGCGGTGATATCTTGATCTTCTTTTCATCCACCCAGATTTCAAACATATCATCTTTTTTGCGGATGGCAGAGCCGTAGGTGTTTAAATGCAGTTCCATAAGCTATAGTGACAGGGCAGAGCCCTTTTCTGTGGGTTCAGTCAGAAACCCGGTTTCGTTGCTGTAGGCCTTCATAACGTCATCCAGTGGGATGTAATAGATGTAATCATCCAGTTTTTGCACATAAGAGGTCTCGATGCTGTAGTTTTTAAATTCGGAGGGCTTGAGGTTGATCTGGAACCGGGCGAGGCTGATGTATGCTTTGGCAATGCTTAGCCTGGCTTTGGATTCCTCATGTTCCTCAAGATGCTTTTTGTCTCTCAGAAGCTCGCGGGCCTCAAGCAATCTATCCATGCTCCTCTGTGCTTCATCGGTGAGTAGCAGATAGACAGAGATGGTGGCATATTGATCTTCAATGATGCGGAAGCGATCGATAGCCAATTGCCCTTTGATCTCCTGATCGTAATTCAATTCCCTGATTGCGCTTAGGATTGCCTTAGCCTCAGCAGAAAACTCCAGACTGTGATAGTATTCGTAAATTGCCCTGGGGAAATCCCGGCTTTCCAGAGCTTCGTGTCTGTAAAGTAACTCCTTGGTTTTGGCTAAAATGTACTTGTCATACACTTGCGTGGAATAGTCCTTCCCATCTTTCATGAGGTTCAGCAGATGCATCTCGCCACCCAAAACGCCCAGCTCTCCATGACGGTTGCATCTTCCGGCAACCTGGATCACGGAATCCAGAGGGCCAAGATCACGATAGACACGGCAAAAACTGAGATCAACCCCTGCTTCGATGAGCTGAGTTGATACCAGAATGATCCTTTCTTTGGCCTCCAACGCTGTTCGGACATCCTCAATTCTCTTGATTCTACAGGCCGGAGTGTGCAGCGTGGTGAGGCAGAACACTCTGTAGCTTTTGCCATATCGCTCTTGCAGTTGGGTATACAGGTCGATGGCAGATCGCTTTGTGTTCATTACAAAGAGCGCATTGTCAATGCCCTCAAGCTCTACCCTTTGAGCGAAATCCTCCAGTTCGCAGGGGTCTTTGTGGATAAATAGTTTCACCCGATTGAACACGGGGTGCTCAAAGAGCTGATCAGGACTAAGCTCAATGTAGCTTTGGGGCTCATAGATAAAGGGCTGAGTGGCTGTGCAGGTGAGGATATAAGTATCAAATCGCTCGGCCAGTACTTTGAAGATTATCCTGAGCAGAAGGTAATACTTGGGTGGAAGGCTTTGCACCTCGTCCAGGAGCAGAATGGAATTGATGATATTGTGTAGCTTGCGTACCAGTGAATTGCGTGACCCGATCAGAGAGTGAAAGAGCTGCACGAAGGTGGAAATCACGCAGGCCGCATTCCATGAGTCTGCCACCAGATTGTCGTTCATGTAGTCATGATAATCGTATTCATCATTGGCATCAGGACGGGAAAAATCCACGAGATGGTGATGCTTCAATAGTATTGTAGTGTTGCCGGGATCAAAGCCATTGCTTTTCAAGACCTGTTCCACTACATCGTGATTTTGATCGATAATTGAGGTGTAGGGTAAGCAGTAAATCACTCTTCTAGGGCCGGGCAAAGCGTCCTGCAAAGACTCCGCAAAGCCCAGACAGGCTAGGGTTTTGCCGCTACCCGTGGGTGCGCTGAGGGCATAGGTCTTGGTCTTGTCTGTTTTCGCAAATGAAGCAGCCTGGAGCAATTCACCCCTGATCCGGTTCAGATCATCCTCTGTTTTGGAAAAAGAGGCTAAGTGCTTTGCTGGTGAGAAGGAAATGTCCTGCCGCAAGCTTTCGTCTGGATCATGGTTAATCCGGGCAGCATCATACTTATCGGAATCGATCAATACAGAGTAAAGCAGGTTTTGAATAAAGAAGCGCTCGATGGCATTTTCTGCATCATCACTGGGTCGGATATCTTCCAAGGCATAAGCAAGCTCCATTACTGATTCTTTGTTCAGCTTGGGCAGTAAGATGTTGTGTTCTGCAACAAAGCTTTGCAGTTCGTGATCTCTCTCTATTTGGAGAAGGATGTCATCGTAGATCTTCAGGGTATTCGCGATCAGGATTCCTTGATCCAAACCCTCAGAACCGAAGGAACTGAGGTTGCCATGATGCCTTTGCACCGCTTTGAAGCCGATGATGGCAAAGTCCTGCCAAGCTCGTTCATTGATGAGATTGTGATACAGAATGATGGCTGAGATCAGGCTGTGTCTGGAATAGATGGAGCGCTCGCCTCCATTGATATAGGCTTGGAAGAAACTGCTTGCCTTGCCGATATCATGCAATAAGCCTACGCGAAAGGCCAGACGCACCAGATCATCTTTAACAATGGACAAAGTGGACAGAGAAAGCCTTTGGATGCGGGCCTGGCAGCCCTGCGCAACATTCGTAAGATGCACAGTCAAAGGCTTTCTCTGATAGTCTTTGTAGGCCGGATGGGAGATTATCATTAGAGGAAGCTGATCCTTGTCTTCTCTTCGTTCTGCAGCTCGATGAGATCGGAAAATTGACCCCTGAGCCGCTGACCCGAAGTTTCCATTACCACGTCCGCAAAGCGAACGGACCGCCGATAACTGGACTTCCCTTTGGTCTCCAGAGCCTGCTCCAAAGGCATGCGCTCAATATTGATATGGAAACTGGATGAATCCAGCTCTGCTATCTGATCCTTGGAGAGCACGGAATCCACATATTCAGAGGTATCAAGCACCGAAAAGTCAGCTTTGCTGAACTTCCGCAAGAGCTCGATCTCAGCTCTGAATTGCCTTTGGCCCAGATACACATCAAAGCCAAGACTCTGCGCTCTGATGCGGGCTTCCAGGGAGTCCAGAGCGGGTTCTGCTCCTTGCCTGATGCCCAAATAGATTGTCCAGCTTAGTTTCTGCTCTTTGCTTGCCATCAAGAGTTCCAGACGGCATTGCTTATGGCCGGAAACGTCGTTGATATTCTTCTCGTCACCCACATAGTTCATGGTGAAGAACTGTTTGCGATGTTCAGTACCTTCAGGGATGCGGATTCCCACCCCCAGGTTTTCTGAACAGAGCGTCTGATAATATGAATCCCGGGGTAGCATCAGGATGGAAGCTACCAGTCCGCAAATCGCTGTGCGAGGTGGGATAGTGTAGCTCAGCGAGGACGCATTGGTGTAAAACTTGCGAAAATGCGCCAGATTTCCGGATAGCCTGAGCTCCAGAATGGTGTCAAAGTTCTTTGATGCGTTCATGATATCCCCCTGTTACAGAAGGGATAACTCATGTTTCCAGTCCCCGTTGATAAAGATTGATTCAAAGTTATCGATCTCCAGCTGATCATCTTTGAAGCAGTGAATCTTGCTGATCTTGTCCTTATTCGCCTGCAGGTAAGTGATCAACTTGCTAATATCAAGCTTGTAATCATCCGGCTTGCGGATCAGGCGCAGGTTTTCGGCCACAACACTGCTTTTGCCGATGATTTTGATCATGGGACGCAGATCCTTGAGGAACTGATCCTTACTCTTCAGTTCCATACGTAGATAGAGACGGGGATACTGCCCGATTTTGGAGCGTGTCCTGGCCAGCGGTATGGCTTTGAGGATGGCCTCATCAAAAAGGCTAAGGTCATCATCAGTTAGTTTGGTGGTTTGAGCCGCGTTGGCATTGATGCTGCCGGAAAAGGCCAGTAGAGAATAATGGATACGGTAATCTTTGCCGATCCCCTGCCCGGAGGAAAAGCTGGAAGTAATCGTGCTGCTATCTACCATTTCCACCGGATGCAGGGAGTAGCCCCAGTTGAATTGAACTGGCCCGGTGTAATGCCCTTCTTCTCGGGTGTCTTCTGCAGTCACAGCGCCAAACATGCGCACATCCACGAGATCCGTGTGGGTGAGTTTGCCTTCCTTGATTTGCTTGTTTCGCTCTTTGGCATCCTTGGCTTTGGCAGTGATAAATATCTCCTTGGCTTTGATGGATTCAAGGTAGTCACGGATGTATCGCTTTAGCCGGACATCTGAGACCAGGTTTGTGGAAGTGTCGTAATCCATTCTGGGCTTGTTTTCATTGTCCATATCCCCATTGGGATTACACATTTGCGCGTCGTAAAGGAAGAGGATTTCAGAATTGCGGTTAATCATTTTTTGCCTCCAGGCTGTCTTTATTTGCTTGTTGTTTCTTGTATTCCATGATGCCTACATAGCTGTTGTAAGCCCTTCCGCTAAGGATGTGAAAGACGGTTTCTTCGGGACTGAACGAGCTGCTGACAAGATTGTTCATGCATTCTCGATAGTAAGCGTCAGTAATGGGGTCATTATAGACATCCCATACTTCGCGAAGATCGTCAATTACGGCCATTACTGATTTCACTTTCTGGACCGGAATACCACGCAAGTTAAGCTTGCTAATGGCGGTTTTTCGGATCCCTTTTTCCCTTTGCTTTCTCTCAATCTCTGAGATGTAAACCCCCATGATAAACAGGCCTTGGGCAAGATAGTTGCTTTGATACACCTCGGAGTTGTTAGCAAAGTAGTCCAGAAGTGACGCTTTTTCCAATGTTGTGGTCATGTTTCTTTCCTCCCGGCTTTTCAGCCCTCGTAGTTGGTTAAAATGGATTAGATGCTTGATATACAATGTCATGATGTATGCTGAGAGATCCAAAGCATACGTGGAATGGTCTCCAATGTTGTTGCGTTTACGCGAATGGATATCAACAAATTGCTTGATAATCGTGTCGTAACTCAGGGACTGAGAGTATAGATAAATTGATAGCAAGCTGAGGATATCGCGGTTGATTTTCTGGTATTCGAGGGGTTTCAGATTGGGGTGTGATTCCTGAGATGGCAATAGTAAAAAGCGTAAGCCTTCAAATGACAGGCCATAGTCGCTATTAAAGAGCTCCGGCAAGCCACATTCCAGGCTCATTTGATCCAGATTCTCGCATTTCTGAATCAATGAAGCCAGACTAATGCCTTTGATCAATTGACTCACGATGAATTCCTGACTGGTGGCACTTGGTTTGCTGTAGAAAAACAGGGAGAATCCCCTAAGACGCGTTTGTAACTGTTTAACTATGCCAAGCGAAGTCTGATATTCTGTTTTCTCTCTGCGGCGTAACAACTTTGGGATGGATTGAATGCCATCCGGCGCAAGAGTTTGCCCATCATTAGATGCGAAAACATCGAAGTCCGGGAGCACAAAACAGTTCAAGCCAAAGAGATATGTCTTGAACTTGCTGCTTACATATTGGGATCCCACCGTTACTTCGTTGTAACAATCCTGGCAGAGTGCAAACGCACTTCTATTCATTCCGGCGGAAGCGCCATCAAAGTAATAGGGGTTTTTTACTCCATAAAACTTGTGTTTGAGAGAAACCTTCTCCGAGAGCTTTGAGTGGGCTGAACAGAGATGGCAGTGTCCTCTGTTTTTGGAATCCGCAAACTGCTTGTCTATGATGTGATAGAACAAGACATCCAGATAGCACTCTGCAAGTTCGTCAATTTCATGGATGAATTTGCCGTTGATGGTGATAGCATAGGCTTGTCGCTCTCCAGTGATATCAGCGAGCTGCTTTTCAAAGTAGTTTTTGGTGGCTTTGTCGCGCGCTTTCTTGTATGCCTTATCATCGCTGATATCTCTGAGAGTCTCTTCGATTTCAGGATCAGGGAAGCCTTCCAGTTGATCCTGACTTAATAAAGTGTGTTTGGGACGAATCCCGAAGGAATCATCAAAAAAGAAGCTCTCACGAATGCTTTGCAGATAGGATATACAGCTATCAACCTTGTCCGGATTGCTCCAACGGATTTTCTTGCGGTTGCTTTGGATGTATTCCAAAAGCGCAAAAGCCAGGATAGACTTGTTGCTGGAATGTGCCGCATAGATATTGGGATCTGCCGGAGCATAATTGAGAAAGATGAGCTTCTCTTCGCAAACTCCATCCGAGATTTCTTCTCCGGCTGTGAAGCGTATTTGAGCATTCTCGGTATCCAGATTCATCATGACGATGCGACCGACCTTTGTCTCTTTGTTGCGTTTGTCTTTGTATTCAAAAGATGAATCCTCCGCGCAGTATTGGCTAATCATGTATCTCTTCTGTGCTGTGGCTGTTTGCTCTGCTAGATGGTCATTTACCATCCGTAGTTTGCCGATCAAGCGATATGTGCTGATCATCTCTCCTCCTTTTGCTTTTCTATTACTCCAAAGCCACGGGCGATTTGTTTGCCCAGCCCCAAGTGATCCGGGATCACAAAGTTTGTGGTGAATTCCCCGGTGAAGCATTGCATGGGGATATTGTGAAAGTTGCGTTCCACAGGTTTGAACCAACCGTCGAGTTCCACAGCGTCAAAATCCGGGATGGTATAGCCAAAACCCTTGGAAAGAGTAAGCAAGTTGCCGCGCAGGATTTGTTTTAGCCGTTGCTTTTGTTGAATGGTATTGAGCTTAACAAACTCGCGGTAGTTTTCCTGATTCAATGCCATCCAGGGTGATGTAAAGCGATAGCTTCGGAACTCTGTGCATTGCCCCAATGGCTCTTCCAATAAACTGACGCTGAGGTCATTGACGGCATATACATCTTTACCGATCCTTAGTTCGTCCACTTGCAAAAAGATCCTTTTCATCACATCCATACCTTCACCGATTCCCAAAAGGGCGGGGTGCTGGTTCAAAACGCGATACTGTATTAGCGGGTATTTGTAGGACTGGGCGACGGACGGAAGATGGTTGTGAAAGAGATGTTCCGAAGGAAAGCGCGCAGCAAAATAGCCCCGAAGCTTGGGGATTTCGAACGCAGAAAACTTGATGTCACCGAAACTGAGTAACATGTACTTCACCGGTATCATAGAATATACCTCCCTGATACATTTATATAATGTGGGTTGATCATTCCACCGAGTGATTGGGACATGCCCAATGCCTGGTACGAGGAAATCGATGAACCGATATACTGTCAATAAAAAATATTGAATAAGTACCTATGCACACTTCAAGATTGTGGATGATACGCTACAGAAAGTGAAGGGTGAAGGGTCTGCGGGGAAATGTAGAATGTAGGATGTAGAATTTTGGATGAACACCATCCCCTTAATCAGCCTTGGTGAGAATGCCATATAGAGCATTGTTTATGTAGTAGTTTGAACGGATGATCTTCTGCTTTTTCAGCAATCCATCTTCACAAAGAGCATCCAAGTATTTAGTGGCAGTATGCCGGCTTACTTTCAGGTCCCGCATTATAAATTCCATCTTTGTGTAGGGGTGGGAAAAGAGATTATTGATCAGATCCTGAGAATGGGACTTGTGTGTCCAATAAAGTGGCATTTTCTGTACACATGATAATCCATATGTCCAAGAAAACGAGTTTTCTGTGCAAGTGAAGGGTGAAGGGTGAACAGTGAACAGTGTGACTTTTTGGATAAAGCTTTGGTAAACCCCGGAGGGATTCTAAAAAAAACCGGGGGTGGAAACGATCTTCAACCCCCGGTTTCTACGATGGATCAAGATTGGTTTGTCATTTACTCATGATCATTTTGCCACTCAATTGGGCATCTCCAAAATCGACAACATAGAAGTAGATTGCGCTGGGTTGCAAGGTTCCGTGATTATCCCTGCCATCCCAGATCACCTGATAATCACCCTGGCCGTGGGTAGTTAATCCCAGAGTGCGGATCACCTGGCCGCGCAGGTTGTAGATCTTTACCTTGACCAGTTTGTGCAGATCGTTATAGATCGTGAAGCGAATAGTGGTTTCGGGATTGAAAGGATTGGGGAAGTTTCCCCTTAGTACGTAATTCTGGCTAACTTGCGGAGCGACATCGTCTTCTCCCGAGATGGGGGGATCGTCTGGATCGTTTGGATCATCTGGGTCGTTGCCCGAGAAGCTGGTAAAGGGAGAGAGTACGCCATAAGCCAAGCTAACGTCGATGATTTGTTGTTCGTAGGCTGCAGCTTCAGCGGAACCTTCCGGATAGCTGTAATACATCGCCAGGAGGTATTCGATCTTTAGCTTTGCCCAGATTTTGGTGATAAATTGCTTGGAAGTGATCAGACTATCAGCCAGATCCAGATTGTACTGGTATTCAATTTCCTCCCCGTAACCATTACCAATGAGATCGATATCGGTGAGTCCCCCGTACATGTATCTACCCGAGACCAGCATTTGATAGCCTTGATATACATTGGGCAGGGGATTGGGATACACTTCCTGGACCCAAGCCTCGGGGCCAAAGTTGATCTGAGGGCTTAGCAGCACGGGACTGGATATCACATTGTAAAATTCTGTGATCGCAGTCTGCAAATCGTTATCTTCCAAAAAGGCTGCTACGCCGTTGTTAGTGGTTGCCAAAAGCGTAAGAAGCTGCTCGTTCACGTAGCTGCCGATCCCGAAAGTAAAGAGATTGATCGTTACTCCTGCCTGATCAAAGAGATTGGCAGCATAAGCCACCAGTTGATCAGTGTTACTGACTCCCATATTGGCTTCGCCATCGGTAAAGAAGATAATGATGTTGGCGTTATCGGGATCGGATTGGCTGTATTGAGGAACGGCAAGATCCAGCGAAGCGCTGATATTGGTGCCTCCAGTTGGATATAGTCCATCGATAAAGCTATGTGCCGCAGCTATATCTGCGGGACTTACGTCATGATGCAAGGGCCACAAGGTGTCGGCATCTTCGGAAAAGGTAACGATGTTAAAGCTATCTCCCGGATTCAGATGGTCCACGATGTAATTGGCTGCTCCCTTGGCTTGAACCATCTTAGTATAATCCATACTACCGGAGACATCGATGATCAAAGTAAAGGTCTTGTCAATCACCATCTGACTATCATCAGGATCAGGCTCGGCAATAAAGAGGAAGAAGCCATCGGGATAATCATCCGGCGCTTCCTCCACCATTGTACTCAAGCCAAAGAGCCCAAATTGCTCGGGATCAAGAGCGTAATTAACCACAAAATCCCCAGGATTAAGCGTGTTTGGCAACACCAGGTTCAGGTGCGCTTCGTGCCCGTCATTGGTAATATCAGGGGTAAATCCGGGCATATCGATGCTCATAATCGTACGTTGAGAGCTTAGCGAATAATCCAGGGTAATGCTTTCCAAGGGTATAAACTGGAGTGAGGAATATCGATTTGGGTAATCGAAGGTCACATTCCCCAGATGATAGGGCAAGAGCATTACGTAGGTAATCTCCACCAGGATATTCTGTTCTGCTTCCACAGGATTGTCAAAGTTGAAGAACAAGGGGGTATTGCCCATATATTCCTGTAGAACATATGGCCAACCCTGAGAAGGATTGGGAGGAAGGGAATCCTGCGCCACCGGGGCAAAACTGGCAATAAACCATTTGTCATTAATCTGCCAGCGCAGTTGAGTGGCACTGGCGCCTTCAGGTAGAGGGAAGACATACTTGGGGGTATTATCGCCATATAGATTTGAAAAGAGTTGGGTGCTTGTAACGATTGCAACCTGGTCTTCCACATCAACTGAGATCTCACTGGTTAGCAACCTGTAAAACTGGTCATTGTTCTCTCCGGTTAACAACACTCCATGTCCAAAGAGCGGCAGAGTCAATGTGCAAAATACTACTGCCAAAACAAACTCCAAGGCTTTCATAATTACCTCCATTTGAATTGTCCATATCTTGACATAAACTTTTGCAATATCCATTCCAAAATCAGGACTTTGTGGAAATGTATATCTGATTAAAAAGTTTAACGAGACCGGAGAAGGGAAAGGGAAGCCTTGATACACGCCTCCAAGTGCTGCCAAGAATTATGGGTACTAGACTTTAAGAGTTGTCTTGAAATGCAGTTTTACGACCGTGCCCAGTTGATCTTTACCGTATAGTTTCACAAACTGTTTGGCGGCTTCGATCACTCCGGGACCGGCACCCAGTGGGAAGGTCATTTTGTAATGCAAATCCATGCTTTTATGTAGTTCCAGGAATTGATAGCGAGCAAGGATGGAGGCTGCTGCTACTGCTGGATCCCGTTCAGCGCCAGTGCGTTCAACCACGTTCAGGTTTTTGTCTTTGGCGGTCAGGCGTGCTTTCACCTTTTGAGCTTTGGAGAATTGATCCACCAGGATGCCCTCGCAATCCTTTATTCCGGCTCGCAATTCACTGATTACTTTGGCATGAGACCAGGCTAAAAGATCATTGAGATTGAGGTTTTGCTCTTGGAAGGAAGCCATGAGTTGGTTATACTTGGGGTTTTTCATCACCAGACAATTCATCTGGCCGGGAAAACTTTGGTAGATACTCTTGGCGATTCTGCGGGTCTGATCATCCCTGAGGCGTTTACTATCACATACTCCAAGCTTGAGGAGTTGGGTTTCCTGCTCTCGCCGCAAGAAGAATGCTGATACCACCAGAGGGCCGAAGTAGTCACCTTTACCGCATTCATCGCTACCGATCCAGCTATGCCAGGTGTGCATGGCAAGGCCATCGGAAGCTGGCATCTCTCCCAGGAGCAGGTTTTGGAGTTCCTGTTTCAGAAGGCTGGCAGGACTTCCGCCCACCACATTGCTAAGACCGCGTTTGTTGGAGTAATAGATATTGATGTTGGCCGCATCATTAGCACGGCTGACCTTTAGTTGCCAGCCGTAAGAGATTTCCTGCTGGCTGAGGATTTCGATGCCTCGCATCGCCAGAAGAGGCAGCAGGTGATTCAGAAAGCTTTCGATCTCTTTATGCATAAGCTCTGAAGGCGGAAATCACTTCTCCAACTGTATATAGTGAACCTCCGGCAACTATCACCCCGTCTTTGCCGGCAACCTTCAAGGCCTCAGTGAGGGCAGCAGCAACACTCTCGCAAGAAGTAGCTTCAGCACCATACTTCTGCACAGCCTGAACCTGGGCTTCGGCTGTGGCTGCCCGGTCACTTTGGTTCTGCGCCACAAAGATTCTATCGGCCTTAGAGCAAAAGAGATGGATCATTTCAGAATAGTCCTTATCTGCCAGTATGGAGATCACAAAAATAAGCTTCTGATGCGGAAACACCTTCTCCAGGGTGCGCACCAATGCTTTGACTCCATGAACGTTATGAGCTCCATCAACGATGATCATTGGCTTTTGGGATAGCACCTGCATTCTGCCCGCCCAGTTGATGCTGGCAAGTCCTTTGCGGATAGTGTCTTCCATGATGGGAAGCTGATGCTTCTGGCAATAAAGAATGTAAGCAGTGATGGCGGCTCCCAGGTTCACTGCCTGATGCTCACCCATCAGATTGGATTTCAAGGAACAGAATACAAAACCCCCAAACAGATAATCAAAAGATATCCCTGCAGTATTATCTTCCCGGATGGACACCCTCCAATCACGCCCATACATATAGCATGGGGCAGATTTGGCTTTGGCAGCTTCAGTGATGATTCGCAGTGGTGATTCCTCTATATCACCAAGAACCAGAGGGAGAGCTTCTTTGATGATGCCTGCCTTTTCTGCGGCAATCAGTTCCACTGTGCCACCCAGGGTTTTGATGTGATCCAGACCAATGGTGGTGATTACAGCCACATCGGGAGTGAAGAGATTGGTGGCGTCCAGCCTGCCCCCCAGGCCCACTTCCATCACGGCGATATCCAGCCTGGCTTTGCTGAAGAGTGAAAAGGCGATGGCTGTGGTGATCTCGAAGAAGGAGGCGTCCCACTTATTAAAGAGCTCTTCATGCTGGTGGAACTCCTGCATGATGGCATCAATGGAAACCTCATGACCATCAATGCGAAAGCGCTCCGTGTAATTGATCAAGTGAGGTGAGGTATTCAAGCCTGTCCGCATTGAGTGCGCAAGACAGAGCGCTTCCAGGGTAGCGCAGACGCTGCCTTTACCATTGGTGCCTGCCACGTGAAAGCCTTTGAGCGCATCCTGGGGTGAGCCCATATCCTTGAGTAAGCCTTCCATTCTGCCCAATTCCAGCTTGACATTGCCGGAATAACGTTGATATATGTGGTCTAAAAACTCTTGATATTGCATGCGGTTACCTTAATGTTTGGGATTAACGGAATACCGGCTTCATGTGACCGGCAGTCCTGGTTCATCGGGTACAGGCGGTAGCCGAACCGCCTATGTTTCGTAGCACCGGAATGCTACGTTACGGGCAATGGGAGCTTCAGGAGAGCGCCCCTACTGTACAGGCGGTTGCCATAGCGCCTATGTTTCGTAGCACCGGAATGCTACGTTACGGGTAATGGGCGCTTCAGGAGAGCGCCCCTACAACATGGGAGCTTCAGGAGAGCTCCTCTACAACAGGGTTCATCTCGCAAAAAAAGCGGATACATGATATATCCGCTAAAAACCATTCATTATTGGGCATTACATACCCATACCGAACTTTTCAGGGAACAGGATGGCACGCAGGGCAGTGCTATCATCCTTGCGCTTGTTGAAGGCATTGGGATCGGTTTTCCAGATTTCGATGTATTTCTCCACCATTTCTTTCTTGCGGTTGCCATTGGTGCCGGTTTCATCGTTGATATAGTCCAGATCATCGATCATATAGTTTTGCAATTGGGTGGGGTCCATGTTCTCATAAAACTCTTTGGGGATGAAGTGTTTGGGGTATTCATGCATATTTGGGCAATAGACGATTACGCCGTAGTTGTGTTTTACCTCGTCACCAATTTTATCTGCCACATACTTGCCAAAGACGATATAATCCGTTTTTTGACGAGCAGTTTCCGGGCAATAGGAAGCAGAACTCAGATAATAGTTCTTTTGATCCATGGCTTTGCGGGTTGAACGCAAGGTTTCCAGATTCCCGTCAAAATCCTTCTCTGTATCTCTTACGTAATCGGTGGCAGCCACCCAGATTTCTTTCATGTTGTTAATACAATCTTCCACGTTTTGTTCTTTATCCAGATTATAAAAATTGGGTATGGCCAGGACAAAGATCAAGGCGATAAAAAGAATTATACTAAGGACGGTATATACCGAGATTCCATTTTGGTTACGCAGCATTTTACGCTCCTCTTGATTTCTATAGGTTATGTTCATTTGGGATGCCAATTTCCGTCAAGCCTTTTTTCGGTTTGGCAGGATTTTGCCAATGTAATTGTAGGTTTCCGGGATATCTCTGAACTGCTCGCGATAGTCTTTCTGAGGATCGATATCCTGCCGGTTATAGCGGCGTGAGACATTGGTTTCTCCCCAATTGTATGCTGCCAGAGCCAGACTCCAGTTTCCCTGATACTTGGCTCTCAGATAGTTTAGATACTTTGCCGAAAGTTTCAGATTGTAAAAGGGTACAAACAGCATTCCCCGCTTGTGGTCTTCGTGAATGTAACTTGCCGTTTTCTCCTGAATCTGACCCAAACCTATGGCTTGGGCCCGGGAAATCGCAAAACTGCGAAACCCGCTTTCCGTGCGGATCAGGCGGTAAAAAATGCCGGGGTCTAACCTGTAGTACACGGCAATTCCCACCGTCATCAACCGCACGGAAACCGGATTATAGGTCAGGATCACAGCCATCAGCAATACGATGATAGCCAAACTCATCAATCCGGTTTTCTTCTTCTTTCTGGCCATCAGTGCTATGCTGAGATCTGCTCCAAATAGATCAGGAAAGGGTCTTTCTGTAATCGTTCAACTTGAGAACGTGACTCACTTCCTCGTTGATAATCCGGCGTAAAGCTTGTTTGGCCTTGTCTTGGGACACATTGTCGTTAACAGCATGGAAATAAAGCAGGGTGTCCTTTTCAAAGGTAATGGCATGATCGATTATTTCTTTCAGATCCTTTGCCACTGCTGCCTTCTTGATTGCCGAATCCTCGCTGTTGAAGATTCTTCCGGACACAATTGTCTTCAGGTATTCAGCCACCAGCTCCCAATCCTGAGTGAGCTCCAGATTCTGCATATCGGCGTCATCCCGCAAGGCCAGGAAGGTCTTTTCATGATTCAATTCCTGATCTCTTAAAAACTCAATGAATTCCCTGGCTTTGGCATCCAGATCTTTGCGCTTGCTGGCTTCATGGTAAAAGGCATAACCATTCTTTTCAATTTGCACTGCAAATTCGATTACTTCATTTACAGAGTAAGCGGCCATGTATTCCTCCTTATGGGTATGATTATCTTTCTTTTCTAACTTCCTGATTCCAGCTTAAGCTGTCAACCAAAATCTGCGATCCTTCTCGAATCCTGTCTCTTACTCCCCGGTTTAGCGCTAGTTCAGCACTACATCACCCCATAATAGCCCCGTGGCATGCGGAGATTATGGGGTGATATAGAGCTGAACTAGAGGTAAAGCATCGGGTGTGGAAGCGTCATCCTGAGGCTTGATGAGAATTACCGGCTTCAAGAAACTTCTTGACAATTAAGGCATCCCAAACATAATGGTCACAACAACAAAGGACATCAATCCCAATCGCCTCCAGGCAACAATATAAACGGGTAGATATTACACAGTTTTTGGCGTTTCTCGCCACATAATTATGGGGTTATAAAACCCACATTTTGCAAAAGGATAGTTTAGCTATCTTTGGAGAAAGTATATATGATCAAAGAAGTCGGACGTCTAAATATTGACGACTACAAGCTGATGGATGCGCAAGTTGAAAAGATATTTCGCAATTTGGACAAGGGCAAAGACTCGCTGGCTATAAAGCAGATTTCCGAGCTTGGCAACACTGCCAATTACTTCGTTCGTGAGGAACTTGGAAAACGCCTGGCCGTCTATGAGGGTACGGGGAATCTGGATCAGATCTGTTGTGATCTTTTGGGAGATTTCATCTATGGTCTCAGGGCAACAGGACTATTCTATTTCTATTACAAGTATCAGGACAGCCCTGAGCACATCATCAAAACCCTTGAAAAGACCTATGAGAATGTTCCCTGGGAAAGTGAAACCATCTGCTTTGAGCTATGGAAGCGGTACCCAGAGGCCATGCGGGACAGTATGCTGCAATGGGCAGATTCTGATAACGAAAAGAAGCGTGCCATCTCCATGCACGGGATGGAAAACATCGCTGCCAAGAATCCCCAATATGTGCTTACCTTTCTTTCCCGCCTCCTTGATGATGAGAGTGAAGAAGTACAGAAAAAGATCTCCCACGTACTTACCCAGGTTGGCAGAGTGCGCCCGATTCAGACTTACACCAATGTCCGGCGCTGGCTGCTGGATGCAGACGACATGCGTTTCAATACCATCTGGCAGACCCTGAAGAAGCTGGCCAACATCTTTACGCAAAGAAGCAAGCGCGAAAAGGGCAGCGATTTTATGAGCATTACGAAACGCACAGTGCAGGAATGGAAGGCAGATTCAAATCCCCGCGTCCAGAGCATGGGCATGAAACTGGGCTCGGTGATCCACATTCGCAACAAGGTAAATGCCAAAAGATAAGTCCCACATCAGCATCATTCTGGTTGAGCCGATTTATGCCGGGAACGTCGGGGCCGTCGCCAGGATCATGAACAACTTTTGTTTCACGGATTTGCGCATTGTAGGCAGCGTTCCGGAAAAGAATGACTTCTATCTGGCAATGCATTCTGAACATATTCTTGAGGATGCCCGGATTTTCCCTGATTTAGCTTCTGCGATTGCCGATCTGGACAGAGTGATTGCCTTTTCCCGCAGATTGGGAAAGAACAAACCCATAGATCTTTCTCCTCCTGAAATGGCGGCTTATGTTCATGAACTCCCGGAGTTGAAAATCGGTCTGGTCTTTGGTCGTGAAACCTATGGACTCACTGATGATGAAGCAGATCTATGTCCCCTGCGCTGCCATTTCTCGGCGAATCCAGCCTTCCCTTCCATCAATCTGGCCCAGGCTGTGGCTTTAGCCATTTATGAAGTGCAAAGCTTTGAATCCCGCGGCACCAGAACTGACCAAAAACCGGATGCTGTGGATGGCAGGGAACTGGACAGGATATATTCATATATCAAAGATGTACTTTCAGAAATTGGCTATTTTAGCCGGCATGAGACCACAAATTGGGACCAATTCCTACGCAAAATGCTGGCTCAACTCAATCCCAATCAGGAAATGGTGTATCGCCTGCGCCAGATGTTCAATCGCATCCATGTCCTGGTAACCGGCAAGGGCAAGGGGTATGAGTAGCAGTTTTGAAGTTTTCTAGTTATCGTAAGCACGGAAATATAGCTGCGGTCATTAGGTTGAGTAATCAGAGTCATTTGTATATATATATACCGTTGAATAATCAGGGTCACTAGCTGCAGAGCTTGTGCGATGACTTAAAAACCGTGTTATTGCCCATTTAGTCCCATCGGGACGACAGTTTAGATAGAGAAAGGCAATCCCTTCACCGCAAAAGTCCCATCGGGACGCCAGTTTAGATAGAATCACGGTGCCCCCGCCACTCGAGTCCCATCGGGACGTCAGTTCAGATAGAGAAAGGCATCCCCTTCACCGCAAAAGTCCCATCGGGACGACAGTTCAGATAGAGAAAGGTAATCCCTTCACCGAATGAGTCCCATCGGGACGTCAGTTCAGATAGAGAAAGGCAATTCCCTCACCGCATGAGTCCCATCGGGACGTTAGTTTAGATAGAGAAAGGTAATCCCTTAACCGCAAAAGTCCCTCGGGACGTCAGTTCAGATAGAGAAAGGCATCCCCTTCACCGCATGAGTCCCATCGGGACGACAGTTTAGATAGGATCATTCTCCAGGCTCATGAAAAACATATTTCATATCGTAATCTATCTCGTATCTTTTTAGCAAAGCCTCAAATTCATCCAGGAATTTATGCTTAGTGTGGTGTTCCTTTTGTCGGGAAATATACTCCCGAACCGCGGTAAGACCGGACTTGGATACTGAAAACGCTCCGTATCCTTCCTGCCATAGGAACTTTCCCATCGCCCAACCTTTCTCGTTTATGAAACGCGAGGTATTGGCCTTAAGTTTCTGCGCAAAATCGGAAACTGAAAGGGTGGGATGCAATCCAACTAATAGGTGGACATGATCCTCCGCCCCGCCAATGCATTGAGTGTAACACTTTAAGTTGCGGACTAGGGCAGCCATATATTCATAGATCGGCTGTTGCTTTTCTTCTGCCAAAAAACGCCAGCGTTTCTGGGTCGCGAATACATAATGAATGTAGATTTGTGTGTAGGTGTTTGCCATAAATTCTCCATGTTATCTAAACTGTCGTCCCGATGGGACTCTGGTGGCGCATCCCTGCATTTGCTCTATCTGAACTGTCGTCCCGATGGGACTCGAGTGGCGGGGGCACCGTGATTCTATCTAAACTAACGTCCCGATGGGACTAAGATGACTGTACGGCGCACGTTTCTATCTAGACCCAAATGAAACAGCTTTCACAACTGATAATGAAAGCCTGTGATAGGATTGCAGACGTCTCGTCTGCATAAGCAGCCAAGCTGCTTACATTTACGGAACTACCTTCCGTCGACACGAGACGTGTCGAATCCTATGGCTTTCATGTAAACTGATGTCCCTGTCGGGACTCAAAACTCCATGTCACACAAGCTCTGCAGCCGTGTGCAATGGTCTTATACAGATTACTTCACAAGACCTAATCCGTGAAATCTGCGTAATCCGCGTGCTACAAAACCACCTTCGCACTCATAGTTTACGACAAATCTAAACCTGAAAACTTCCTTAGCGCACCAGCGTTATCTTACGCTGCAGATTGCCACTATTGATGATATACACTCCCGCCGGACAAGCCTTACCATTGGCATCGCGCCCGTTCCAACTCTGAGTATATCCGTTTTTCGCTGAAAGCTCCAGATCCATTAGCTTTTGTCCTTTGATATTGAATATCCGAACCGAGCTTTCTGCTTTTTGGGGATTCTGAATCTGAATACTGATCAATCCCCGGCTGGGATTTGGCCAGGCTGACAAGGTGGGAACCGCTTCTGGAACCTGGACATCATTAATTGTGGTGCTAACGCTTAGCC
>JALNYD010000231.1 GCA_023230025.1 Candidatus Cloacimonadota bacterium
TGATTCCTTCAAAGGGAGCTACAAAGCGGCATACACCGTTTCGGCAGACCTTTCCGCCGGCTTCTTTACCGGCGAAGATCAGGATGTCGCTATGGCTGAAGAGGGGATATTTTGCCTCAATGCTTGGCATATAGCGGCTTTCGGCAATGCTGGAAAAATCTTCCCAATGGCTGGCAAGGCCCAGGGATAAGGCTAGTTTATTAAGGCTGAAATCTGCCTGGAGCTTGGGTTCATAGTGGCTGGATTCGTCTGTGTTGGATTGCTTTTCCACGGTCTTGAATTCAGCCTGTAGCTTCAGCGGAGTGTTGAAAGCTGTGATCCCAGCCGAGAGTGCGGGGTAGTATTCCTTTTGCCACTGATTATCACTGTCGTTCAGCTTTTCGATGTGCGAATATGAGAGCAGCCATTCACCGGAACCGGAATAGGCGGCTTCCAAATAGAGATCGTTCATTTGCTTGTCTTTAGCCTCATCCCAGGCTTCGGCATAATCTGCGCTGAAGCTGATCGTGGGGCTTAGAAACAGGGTTGTACGAGCCTGCCAGCCCTCTTCATCAAGACCGCTGGCAAGGGCATCAGACAGCGTTTCACCATGATGATTGGCAAGGGGCAGGTCATGCAGCCTATAGCTGAAATCATCATAGAGTTTGTAGGCACCGCCCAGCATCAGCGGTCCGATCATATAGTCAACATTGGCATAAATGGCCTGTCCCTCGGTGTCAGCAGTGGCCATCTTGTAGTTGTTTGAGTAGGCATATTCAGCATAAGCTTCCATATTTCCCAGGGAGATGATGCTGCGGGCGGCAAAGACATCGCGAAAGGCATATTGGTTCAGCACTCCCAGGTTTCGAAAGCCCA
Organism: Candidatus Cloacimonadota bacterium; assembly: GCA_023230025.1. Lineage (GTDB taxonomy): Bacteria > Cloacimonadota > Cloacimonadia > Cloacimonadales > Cloacimonadaceae > UBA5456. The sequence continues at coordinate 856 of JALNYD010000231.1, forward strand.
ATGCTGAAGCTCCCAGTTGCACACCCCGCATCAGCGGATATTGAGCGTCAGCGCCATAGGCCAGATCATATTTCTGGGTGTAGCTGGGGCTTTCTATTCCACCATAAAAGGCTTTCAGTTTCAGCTTTTTATCATACTTCACCAGGAAGCTTTCGATGCGATGATCTTCATCAAACTCAATATCTTCATAGCTGCGGAAAGTCAGTCCCTGACCAAAGGTCTCGGCAGTTGTTCCGGCATGAATGCTGAAGGCATCCTGACTGTAAGAGACATAAAGTTCCTTCCAGCCAAGATCCAGACGGTTGGGATCGAGATCCTGCATCAGCTCTGTCTGCTGGTTCGAATATTTGGGCAAATCCGCAATAAACTTCATGCCAAAGAGGAAGTTACGGTAGGCCAGATTGAAGGCGAAGCTATCCCGGAAATATACATTGAGCGAGTCTTCAGCACTGCGATAGATCATTTGCGCTTCGTTGATGCCGTTGATCTGCAGATTGGATTGTGCGCTCAAAGTCAGGATCAGCAGGCTGAAGATGATCAGAAAGCATAGTTTTCTATTCATTTATGTTCCTCGTGGCCGGGGCAACCCTCACAGGGAGTTTTGGCTTGGGCGGGATCAACCGGTTCTGGCATTCCCTCCGGATAGAGGATGTGACGGATATGCTCTTCATATTCGGCTTCCACACCAGGCTCAAAACCAACATGGGAATACACTATCTCCCCGATGGGATTCAGGATGAAGCTATGCGGGGGAGTGCCAACATTGAGCTGTTTGGCCAGGATCTTTTCAGGGTCAAAGAGGCTGATAAACTTGTAGTTCTTGCCCTTCAGATAGTTCTTGGCGCGCATCTGGGTCTTGGGAGCGTCGATTGAGATCATCACTACCGTGAGCTCTTCATACTTCTCTGCCAGTTCGTTGAGATAGGGCATAGCGGTCTTGCAGGGGGCACAGAAATCTGCCCAGAAATCAATCAGGACAGGGCCCTTGCCCAAAAGATCCTGCAAAGCTACAGTTTCACCGGCCATATCCGGCAATCTAAAATCAGGCATGGCATCTGCAGAGAGCAGGGTTGTCAGGATCATTATTGAGATAAGGATCAGTATGCGTTTCATGTATTAACTCCTTGTGGGCATGGACGGTATAATGTTTACTTGGACACCGCCATAGATTGTGGCATTATTCTGGAAAACTGCGGGCTTTTTCTGGGCAAAGATCACCAGGGTATAAAACTCGGGAAGATCTTCACTGGTGCTGAAGCTGAAGGGGATAGGCTGGGATAAATCCACACCTGCGAGGCTATGTGAATACTTGGCACGAACCACGTTGTGCAAAGGATTACCGGCATAGTTCGTGTATTCGTATTCGTCAGAGATGATCACATAGTTCAGCACTACATCGCTGAAGTCAATGTCTGTTTTGGGGGTCAGCTTCACTTTTCCGATAACTTCGTTCCCCTCGGGCAACAAACTGATCACCTCATAGTCGATCGGTTCATCTATCTGAGTGTAGGAATCCACAATACTTTGATATTGAGCCAGGCTTTGATCGCTGCTTTCATTCACCTTATCCATGCCCTGGAACACTGCAGAAGGCTGCGACCAGGCCTGATAATACATATAGGTCTGATCTTCCGGCAGCGCAAGTTCCATGGTGACATGGTGTTCCAGATAGATGAAGTTATTGGGATACATTGCCTGCAAGGCCTGCAACTTGGCTTCGGCGGGAGGGCAATTTGGGCAGGTACGGAAGGTGAAATACTCGGCGATAACCAGTTGCTTCATAGGATTTTGGATGCAGACACTATTGCCCTTGAGCAACCAATGGCCATCAACCTGTTGCAGGTTTTCACCCACAAAGCTGCTGTCTGCCAAAACCGAGCTGCCACTGGATATCCTCAAGCGCCAGTTTGCCACGGCATTGCTTTCATCTATGCTGGATGCTTCAGGGTCCAGAACTTCAAAGCTAACCTGGCTTTCATCCAAAAAGCTCTCTATCCAGGCCAGGCGGTCTGCTCTATTGAGGCCATTATGCAGATAATCCTGGCTATACATGGCTTCGATGGCACTCAGATTGCCGGCACTGATGATGTTGAAAGCGGTTTGCAGGGGATTGAAGAAGTCTGCCTCAAAGTCTGTCTGGGTGGGCGGGGCAAAACTGTGTTCAAACCTATCGCAGGAAGCCAGCAGCAACAGCAGCAGGCTAAGCGTCAGGATCAGATATCGCTTCATTTATTCTCCTTGAACCGGCACTTTTTGCAGTGCTTCCCGGATCATGTTTTTACTAATCAACTCTGGAAAGACCAGGGCTTCTTCACCGGGGATATATAGAGCATTGAAAGGTACTCCCAGGCGTTCGTGATCGGTGATCCATTTGAGGAGCACTGGATCCTTGCGGGTGAAATCTCCCTTTAACAATACTACTTGCTTATCAGCAAAGGCCTGCATCATATCATCAGTAAAGAGCACTGTTTTCTCGTTTGTTTTGCAATTTTTACACCACTCTGCACCGATATCCAGAAACACGCTTTTGCCCTCTTCCAAGAGCTTCGCATGTAGCTGGGGACTGAATACATACCAGCCCTCAGGAGCATGAGGGGATTTGAGCATGGCGTCACCTACAGGTTGCAGAGTTTCCTGATCCTGATGGTTCTCGGTGATGGGAAGGTATTGCCAGGCGGCAAAGACAATCATGATCAGGGGGATAATCGTGAATATCCACTGGGTAAGCTTACTGTATTCAAAGCGGACAAATCTGCCATAAAGCCACACCGCAAAACCCAGGATCAGAAGGAACCAGATCACATTTACCAGATACAGGCCTCCGGTCAAGGCCAGAGTGGTTTTGAGCATGGTGTAAACCAGATAGAGCAGCACAAAGCCCATCAGTTCCTTGAACAGCACCATCCAATCTCCCGGTTTGGGGATTATCTTCAGGGCTTTGGGGAACATGCCGATGAGAATGAAGGGGAAGGCAAAGCCCAATCCGACCAAGAGAAAGAAGACCATGATCAGAACAGGCGAAAGCTGCATGGCAAAAGGCAACGCAGCCCCCAGAAAGGGTCCCGTGCAGGATATCGCCATCAAAAAGGCAAAGATGCCTCCAAAGAAGCTACCGCTATATCCGCCTTTGGTGGTGGCTTTGGTGGCAGTATTCATCCCCGGCGCAGTGATCTCAAAGACTCCCAATAGCGAAAGGGCAAAGACAAAGACGATTGAAAGCAGGGCTACACTGAAATAGGGATTCTGATTTTGAGTGCCCCAGCCGGCTGTATTTCCGGCAGCCTGGATACCGATGAAGATTGCTGCCAGAATGGCAAAGGAGATCAATACTCCCAGGGTATAGACCATCACGTGGCGAAACACCTTGCTGCGGTCTTTCTGAGCCTGATTGATGATGCTCATGATACGGATCGGCAGGATTGGCAGGACGCAGGGAGTGATGTTCAGGATCAAGCCCCCCAAAAAGGCAAAGAGGAAATACTTCAGGATTTCGCCCAGAGATCGCCCAGATGATTCTTCTGCGGGAAGCTCCTCAGCAGCGGGTTCCTGGCTTTGTTCAAGCACCTCAGCTTCTGCATCCGCGTTCGATTCCGGCTCGCTCTCAACAGGTGAATCCGGCTCGGCAATCATGGTCTCGGAGATCGGCCGGGATGCCAGAATCTCAAAATTGAGCTTAGCATTGGCTTCCTCGGGAGGATCACACATGCCGCTTTCATAGCACAGATTGTAGCTCATCAGTACATCGATCGTGCTCTTGCCGGCTTTGGCACTGGTCTTCACAGTGAAAGGTAGATTAAGCTTCACACTTGGATAATACTGCCACTCAGTGTCCGAGACCAC
>JALNYD010000232.1 GCA_023230025.1 Candidatus Cloacimonadota bacterium
ACGAAGGGAGGCATCCAATATAGATCCCTCAAACGCATAGTCAGCTCCATTGATATAGGCAAGATTCGCATACGAGCCTGCAATATCAGCACTGAGTGTCAAGCCAAAGGGGAAACGATACTCACTGTAGATGGCCAGGGCAGGTACCAGGCCAACGTTCTGGGTCACAAAGTATTCAGCTGTATCAGTTCCGTCATCATACATCTCCCTGAACTGGATGGATGCATTCCTGATCTGCAGGGCAAGGCCGACGCCAAGATAAGCCTCTTCATATTTGCCAAGCAGGTCATAGGTGTAGGTGGCTCGGTAGAAGGGGAAGCTGTAGGTCAGTTCCATGGGACCGTTGAAAGTATGGCCGCCAATCTTTACATCGTTGTCTTTAAAATCAACTGCGGTATCAAGCTGCAATGGTTGGTAGGTGAACCAGAGACGGTGTTTATCCTCAATTCTTGTCCCTACCGTGTAGCGGCTGAAGGGGTAGAGGTTGTTCTGTCCGCCTTGCTTGATGAAATCGAATTCGTCTCCTGCTGTTCCGTTTTGGAAGGTATGGTACAACAGGCCAATGGTGCCTTGCTCTGTCTCTACGAACGGGGTGAAGGAGAATGCAAAGAGTGAAAGAGCAGAGAAGGAAAGTAAGGTAAGTGTCAGGATTAGTTTCTTGTTCATAATATCTCCTATTAGATACCAATGATATAAAAGGAAATTATATTTTGGTCAATATAACTATCGGAGTAGATTCAGGAAAATATGCCACAATCCAAATGTTTGGCGGCGTAGATACCAAAAAGCATATAGCAACTGGTAAGTATGAAGATAAGTGGAAACCCTAGGTAGGGGAGCAAGAGACCAGCAAGCATTGGGTAGAGGATATTCATCAAGGCACCAGCACCGCCTATCCCAAAATAGATAGGGCGATTCTCATTGTTGGAAATTTCCAAAAGAATCCCCACGGTAAGTATGTGATAGAGAGCAGCGGTTGCCCCTCCGATTAAGAATGCAAACGGGTAGAGTAGTGGGGTTGTTATCAGCAAGAGAGCAATAATCGGGGTAGAGACACCGAGAAGAATGAAAAGATAGATAAGCGGGCGATAGTGCTGTCCTTTGCTGAACAGGTTTGTCAGGATGGTTGCAAGCAGGGAGCCGGAAAGCTGGAACAACAGGAAGGTTCCCGTTCTTCCTCCGTCCAACCCATAGCGTTGATTTGCAAGTACCACCAAAAATGGCAGGGTAGAAAGTATGACGCCTGAGGTGTTAACCAATAACAGGTAAAGACGGACATTACGGTCTTCCTTGATGGCATGGACAAACATACCAAGTCTTTCTCCTAGCGTCTGTTTTTTTTGCTGGGGAGGTTCTCCCTCTTTCAGCATCCAGAAGCCACTGGTTGCCAGAAGAAGAAGCAGACTTGCCATAAGGAACAGCAGGCTGTAGCTGTCGGGGTAGGAGAGGTAGGAGAGTACAAGCTTTACCACGACTGAACTTATGATCAATCCAATACTGGTGATCAGTTGTTTCTGGGTGAGTAGTTTCTTTCGTTGGGGTTTTTCAATCGTACTTCCGAGGATATCGGTATAGGCAATATTTGCCCATGCCCCACTGAAGGAGAATACGGTGATCAGGAAAAGGATGAGCCAGATTTTCCAGGTAGCAGGGTCTCCTAGATTGCGCAAGAATATTCCGAGGCTTGCGAGTGCTGCAACCCTGAGGTAAATTCCACCCAAGAGGGCCGGTTTCTTATGTTTGAAACCCATGATGAATGTAGCAAACAACAACTGCATAAAACTACCAAACCCCACCATGATGGCCGTAAGAAGCCCTAAGTGAAATGTTGTAGCCCCAGTTTCGCTCAGCATGGCTGGGGCGACGGTATTCACGTCTATGAAGCTCATGGTAAGCGAAAGAAACAATGCATGGATCATGAAAGAGCGATAATTGGTAATCCTCATCAGTACCCCCTCCTTATGTTGAATATAGCAAAGTAACTGGCCTTTGGGTATCAAAATAATGAAGGGGGATATAGTGTTGGAGGTGGTCAATCATGAAAGATACGATGAGATGCCTGCAATACTTCCTCAGTAGCAGAACTGATTTTTGTATATACCTCTCGATTGATTCTTTCATACAATGCAACATTTGCCTTATCTGGGAGGAACGTGTCCACATGGGGAGATCCGCCCACTGCTTGCAGGAGTATTTCCCTTGGAAGAGATAGCAGCAGCACAACAGGAATTTTCCCGGAAGCACCATGTAGGGAAACTGGTACTGTTTCCTACGCAGGTGTAGGAGTGGTCTATGATCGCTCATTGAAATAACTTCTCTATAAAGAAGCAATTGTGACATGGAGTTACTGCTTTGTTTTATGAAAACCCTGCTGATAAATACAAAGAAAAGAAAACAAAGGACCTTCTCCAGAATGTGCTTTCCTCCCAACATCTACAAGTTGATGTGATTTCAGGAGCAATGTACAGCAGTGTGGTAATACTCAAGGCTGTGGAGTCGGCGCTTATAGACCAAAAAACATGTTAATTTCTTCTCTAGTCATAAAAACATTACCAGACAGGAAAAAGATTGAGAATCGCTCTGGATTGAGGTATGCTAAGAGTAGTATACAGCGTATAAGTTCCCCTCTTGGGTAACGATACATAGATAGGAGAAGCTATGAACACAAGCTACGAGAAAGAGCGTCTGAAAAAAACTACTATCGTCTATCTAGTGGTTATGGTACTCATCGTTGTGTTGATTCTGCTTGCTGTGCAGGACACACAGGTCAAGACTGTCGCTGTTATTTTAGTCCTGTTGGTAGGAGCTGCTGCAATTATTGTGCAATGGCTGTTACTCGGTAAGAAAGGTGATGCAACGAAGATGCAGGAACCGGTTAAACCTGTACAGAGTGCACCACAAGCAGAAAAGCCTGTTCAGAAAGCCAGTTCACCAGTACCTCCCAAGCAGGAGAAGAAAGAGGAAGCCCCAAAAGAGGAAGTCTCTACCCAAACCGGCTCACAGTGTGAGACTGCTGGAGTCTATCACTGCTCAGAACATCCCGACAAGACGGTCAACATGGAGGAAGGCAAGCGCTTCCCACCATGCAGAGGGGATGATAAGGGACATAGTGCTACCTGGGTCCTAGAGTCATAAGGCATTTTTTAGAGGCAATTTCAAAACTCGGATAAACCATCTTTTACCTAGGCTCTTAGCCAAGGTTGAGAAGGAGTCTTTTTCTGAGTCGTTTTCCTTTGATAGAATTGTCTTTTGAACTGCTGTTTTTCTTGAAAATGGTATTCACTGGATATAGCAAATCCACCCCTCGTGGGGCTTCCAAATAAGAAAACCAATCTTTTCGTTCAGCCAATCCTTTCGGACTATGCTGTTTTCTGTCTTTCCTGGAGCAGGAATCTCATCTGGGCGACTGCAAGGGCAACCACTGCACAGCCCAGGACAAAGTCCATCTTCTTATGTCCTCTGATGCACAGGTTCTTGGGGATCAGCCAGTCCTTGAGATGGGCATTAGCTCTCTCGACAGTAGTACGTATCTTGTAGCGATGCTTCTTGGCAGGGCAGAAAGGTACCGACCCAATTCTCTTGGCAGGGTCTATCAGGGCAACCCTTCCTGTATCATCAATGAAGTTCTGGATGACCCCTGCGTAGTATCCGCTGTCCATGAGGGAGTAGAAGTGCCGCACCCTTAGCTGGGTCATCTTTTCCAAGGGTACTGCAACCTGGCTGTCATGCACATTTGCTCCCGTCACTACGTAGGAGAGGGGGATGCCTGTATCGGTGGTATCCAGATGCAGTTTGTACCCGCGCCAGAAGGAGGTTTTGCCTTGGGAGTTTCTCTTTCCACTCCAGCTGCATTCGGTATTCAAGTGGGATAAAGCCTCTTCTAGGGGCTGGGTGACCTGTTTTTCAATAACGGTACGTTTGTCTCGCTCCAGATATTCCTTCTCTTCCTGACTTCCCTTCTTCTTCCTACCCCGTTTTTTAGGCGGCCCCTTATCCTTTGGCGGTTTCTTTGCAACTGTCTCACGGGCAGGTATCGCTGTGCTGTCCCTGCAGACATGGATGATGAATTCGCCCTCATCCCTCGGGAAGAAGGTCTCGTTCATGGGACGCAAGACATCGTAGTCCATAGAGATATTTTCAGAAAGGATTTTCAGGTATCTGCTAAATGTAGCTTCACTGGGGATACATTCGAACCCACACAGGGCTTTGAGGTTGTTGTCGATGAAAAGTAGTTTGCGCATGTCCTTGAAGGTGCTTTGCCGAAATATGGGCATAGCAAGCTGGAAGCGAAAGAATGTGTGAATCGGATAGGGTTTCCTGCCGGTTCTCCTCTCAGGCTGGAGTCTGTCCAGAGAGAAGGGTAGCTTTGGTTCAGCGATCTTGATGGTGGCGGCAAGAATCTCATGCTCTTCGGTCACCGGAAAGATGCAACAGCGTGAAAGCTCCTCTTTTCCTTTTGCGGAAAACAAGAGGGGCTGGAATTCAACTGTGGGATGTGGTACGGTGTTTGTCATAAAGCTTATGTTTCTCCTTAACTTTTTCTTGATAAATTAAGTATATAGGAAACGTGAGCTTTATTCTATATAATACAAGTATTTAAGTGGAGTATTTGCAATATTTCTGCTCTTTTAGAGTGCCTGTACTAACAGTACAAGTTAGTCAAGTAAAAGAGAGTTTTGCAATTGCCTCT
>JALNYD010000233.1 GCA_023230025.1 Candidatus Cloacimonadota bacterium
CTGAAATACACAGGATAAACGATATATCCCTTGTGTTGCATCCATTTAACGGCCAGGATGCTATCCAATCCCCCCGAAAACAGGGCAATTGCCGAATAAGCGCTGTTTGATTTCTGATTCATGAATCTATGCATTTTTAGCTGCTCTATCTGTCAAGACATTTGGGAACTCGCAATGGGAATACAAAATCTCACCCAAATATGCAAATGAGGATCACCTTCCAGATTTACCTGAAGATTTATTAGGGGACGAGCCAAAACCATGCAAAGATGACTCTCGTCAAGACATCTCCCGCCTCTTCGAGCAAAATGCCTACCAAGCCGGGTTTATCGTTTCTCTTTGTCCCTTATCGGGAGCAGGATAGATATCTGTCGACAGGAGCTCGACAGCCCTCATGGGGAGACCCTGACACAGCGGAAGCCTATGAAGTAGCCCACGACAGTTGCACCGCCGTAGTCACGAATGGAAACAGTGCAGCCGTCGGTATCGGAGCCCCAGCTACCGCCGCGTAGCACACGGAAGGTACTGCTGGTAGCACCATGCGGGTCAGTCTGTGCGCCACTGGGATAGCCGCCATAAATGTCCCACACCCATTCCCATACGTTACCGCTCAAGTCAAAGATGCCAAGCTCATTGGAGGCTAATGTGCAAAAGCCCGGCTTATCACCGGGCTATATTCATTATCTATGGCTCAGGGCAAATCCCTGTAAAACCTGGAGCTAAATGGGGGATTCGAACCCCCGACCTACTGATTACGAATCAGTTGCTCTACCGAACTGAGCTAATTTAGCTTTTGAAAAATACTAGTTTTGCCGCTTGACCAGGAATATCCACAATCTTGCGTTTTATGGTTCGCAAATTGCCATTATCCATGGTTTGATCGGCATTATCAACACCGTGGAAGGTGGTTGTAAGCAAGGTAATATTCAGATCTGCGGGATTATTCAGGTTACGGGGATAGAAGAAATCTTCGGTGTTCCAGGTGATCTGTTCTCTGCCGTTTTCATCCAGAGACCAAGGAGGTAGTATCATCTTATATTCAAGGTTGATCCTGATATCCTCTGTTTTCCCGGCAAAAACTTTGTTGCTTAGGGATACCCAATATACATCAGCTTCCGGAAGCAGCAAATCTGTCTGTGTCAATTCCGGCTCAAAATGGCGGGGATCCAGATCTGTGGTATAGCTAAAGGGCACACTCATGCCATCTACCTTGATGCGTTCCAGATAGACCTTTTTGGACAGCGCAAAGGCATAATAATCCGCTTCCTTCAGCTCAGAGGCTGCTACCTTGAACTCCAGACTGGCATAGAATCTTTCGATCGATGTGCTGATACTAAGGGAAAGATCATACTCTTCCGCATCCAAAAGGTTAAACTTCAGTTGCTGTTCCACCTCTTCGGCCAAGACACTGGTGCAAATTATTCCAAATAGCAACATGATCAAGAGATACTTACGCATAGGAACTCCTTTTAGTCTGATTCTATGAGTTGCACAATTATGAATTGCGGTTTTGCGTCAAGTGGAAATGTTTATTTGAGCAGGATCAGCTTTTGGGTATTATGGTAATTACCACAATTGATACGAACAAAATAGATCCCTGAGCTAAGCTGCCGTCCTCTATCATCCCGGCTATTCCACATCAACCTGTGCTCACCCATTCCCAATTCATCATTCAATAAGTGCCGCACCACCTGGCCTTTGATGTTATATATCTTCAACTCGGTTTTTCCAGCTTGAGACAGGTTGAAGGCAAGGTTGGTCTGGGGATTGAAAGGATTGGGATAAACCTTTAGCGGAATGAGTCTGGAGGATGCAGTACTATTGCTGCGCAAAACATGCTCCTGCTGAAGAGTTTCAGTCAAGTATGTGGTGATGGACTTGGCATCTTCCGGGCAGCGAGTTTGAAGCCAATAGTAATTATTTGGATAGGCAATATGTGCTAGACTCTCGCTACTTTGCCAGCCAGTCCATTCAATCAGCCCCACTTCATCAAACCAGGCCTGAGCTGGCTCACCGGCAGAGTTGCTCAACTGCAAACGGATATCATAATACCAGGCATTGGATGGTACGGATAACTCCTTGAAGTACAAAGTCCAGGGTGTTGTTCCACTCAAACTGGGCGTTACATCTTCTGTGGATATTGGCGAGTAGGAAGTTCTGGAAGAGTAATAACGAATGGTGATGTTCGCAGTTTCTGCCGTAGCAGTTTTGATATATCCATGCAGGCTATATCTTTTGGTATTGTCATAGAGTTTCATTTTCCTGGATATCGTAGCTGTCTGCTGGTCTGAGTTGCTCTCCAGCAGGGCGGACCTAACGCCTTCCACAGCATCATTTGAGAAAGCCGGAATTGACCAGAGGCTTGAACCCTCATCCTCCATATTACCGAACCAGATCAATTCCGTACCCAGGCTATGTTCAGCAGATCCCACCGGTTCCACGCTGTCGATTGAGGATATGCTTCCAAAGCGGGGTAACTTGACAGGTTTCGTGTATTGGTAGCCATTCTGATAATCCCCCAAATCATCGGTGCTGCTCCAGTGATTAGGATACTGCTGCAAGGCGAGTGTATCCAGGATTACTCTGGCAACCATCTCCTGTTTATCCACCACCACTGTCGTACCCAATTCCCGCGACTTCATAGCCAGATAATCCAAAGTATAGATCCCTAGCTTTCCCCGGGATGGCTTGGGGATATAGTCATCTATATATACGGGACGAACACGGTAGTTTTGGAATCCATCCTCGTAGGCGTCAGCATAAAGGATCATGGAAGGAAAGCACTCCGGATAGTCCAGATCAAAGGCAAAGTTGCCCAAAGAGTGAGCAATAAGCTTGCCGTTATATACTTCCAAACCCTGAATAATGTGAGGATGATGCACTATCACCAGGTCTGCCCCACTGTCAATGGCTGAATGGCGAATATCAATATCCCACTGATGAGGAACATCTGTCCGATATGCATAATCTTCATCCTGATCATCTCCCCAGAATGGATTATTCTTGTCATAACCGGATCCTGGCGCTGTGGAATATTCACTGCCTCCATGCATCTCAACAATCTTCAGATCTGCCACATCTTGAACCGCCTGGATTTGCTGCTCGATATAATAAGGGGTCATATAGGCAAATCCCTCCTTATTGTATCCCGCCTGCAAATAGGGCTGAGCGTTATTATACTGCCCGGTGCGGTCGCTATTGCGCAAAAAGGCCAGATTCAGACCCTTCTTATTGATAAAGGCGGGCAGATATGCCTCATAGGAGTTCGCCCCTGCCCCGCTATACAAGATCCCGGCATCATTCAACAAGCCCTGAGTTTGTTGCAAGGCAGGCAGTCCATAATCCAGAGTGTGATTATTGGCCAGGCTGACGATATCAATCCCGGCAAAGCTTAATCCAGACACATTCTGCGGATTTCCCCGGTAAACTACAGACTTAGTGGGATGAGGACTTCCAACATTGGCAAGCACAACCTCAAGATTGGCAACACTAATGTCCGCAGCAGCCCCAAGCAGCGGAAGAGTTGGGATGAAAATAGCATTCACTCCCTGAGTGGGAATGATTCCGTTACCCTGCTCATAACGTCTGGCCAGCATTACATCGCCCACGAAGTTCAGAGTCAGAGGTAAACTTGAAGGTCCCGCATCAGGAGTGATCTGTGTGCTGGCATAGCCCCATCTTCCAGTATCATCAACAACCCGCAGGTTCACTGTGTAATCATGATTATCCTGGATATAGAAAGTGTGAGTGGGATTTTGTTCATTGCTTGTAGTGCCATCCCCAAAATCCCAAAAATAGCTGAAACTATCACTATCAGGATCCACAACATAAGCCAATAACTCAACACTCACAAATCTGTTCAGCGGAGGAATTATCCCCCCATACAAGATGGTAACCTGGGGAGAAGCCGGCAGATCTTCAGTGATATCCAATATCGTATCAAACCAGATACTGCGAGTGACAGGGTAACTGAGATCGTTAATATAGATAACTGTATCAATAGCTGGCAAATAGCCAAAGAAAGCCTCCCAATCCGCACCAACAGGGAGTTGGTAATCATTCCAGATACCAGATGATAAAGCACCTTGATATACTGGAATCCATTCTTCTATATCCAGAGTTTGACTCCCTGAAAAACTGTAATAAAGATGATTTGTGCCATCCGAAAAACCGATACCCTGTGCTGCTGCTCCATAGCTATGTCTTACAGCCAATTGAATCACAGAGCTTGAACTTAAAGTAAGAGGGGTAATACTCTGTTGCTTCCAGCAGTTTCCATCCAAGCGCAGGGAGAAAGCAGAGGCATTATGCGTAACTGTGGAATCAATACTCCAGGCATCAGGTTGTTGATCCTCATCAGCCCATGAATTTAACTCCACAGTTCCTGTTTCAAAATCCTCAATAACATTGTAGCGCACTTGCGCGGTCAGGGCCAACGAACATAGAAAAACCAACAAAATCAGCAAAAAACGATAGTGACGCATAAATCCTCCCCAATATGGGTATTAGCTGAAATAAGATTCATGCAATTATTGTTCCATACTCCTGACGTATTCTTCATGGGCTTCACCTGCAAAGTAGTTTGATGTAGCGTGTTTGTGAAGAGTGGATGGGCAGCACTAATGCCCCGGCAATTGAACACTAATACCAGGAGGGTGATCTCTGAGCCCTGGCAAG